>JANMYI010000401.1:0-4077 GCA_031381955.1 Burkholderiales bacterium | reverse complement strand
CGCCACCCGCTGCAGCGCATGCTGCTGGCCCTGGTGCGGCGGCGCCTGAACCTGCGCTGAACGCCATGCGGCCGCCCGACGACGTGCTGCACCGCATCCTGGCCAGCGGCATCCTCGCGCCGTCGGCCGACAACCACCTGGCACTGCGCTTTCAGTTGCGCGACGACGCCGTGCTGCTGGTGGCCACCGACGCTGGCGACTGGGCCGCGCGGCCACACCGCCAGTTTTTGGCCCACTTGGCGCATGGCGCGGTGGTGGAAAACATGGCGCTGCGATCGGCCAGCCTGGGCCTCACGCTGCAAGCCGGCTGGCTGCCCGATGAGCAGCAACCGGCGCACACGGCGTTGTTGCGCTGGGCTGCGGCGCCGCACACGGCAGCGCCTGACGGCCTGTGCGCAGCCATCGAAGACCGGCACACGAACCGCGCCTTCTATCGCCGCGCGCCACTGCCGCCGGCCACGCTGCAAGACGTGGCGCTTGCCGCCGCTGCCGTCAACGGCGCCAGCGTGGCCTGGCTCGACGGCGGCGCGCACCGCACGAAGGCCTTGATGGCCATCCGGCTGGCGGAGACTGAGCGTTTCAGGCGGCGCGAGTTGCACGCCGAGATGTTCACTGCGATTCAATTCGACGCTGGGTGGCAGCGCAGCGCCGTGCAGGGCCTGTCGCCCGGCGCGCTGGCCATCGAGCGGCCGCTGCGCGGGCCATTCACGCTGCTGCGGCGCTGGCCGCTGATGCGCGCGGCCACGGCGCTGGGCCTGCACCAGACGCTGGGCCTGCGTGCGGGCTACTTGCCCTGCGCATTGGCACCGCATTTGGGAATGCTGCTGGCCCAGCCCGACGCGCCGGCGGGCGTCTTGCAGGCCGGGCGCGCGTTGCAGCGCCTTTGGCTTGCGGCCACGCTGCACGGCCTGGCCCTGCAGCCGATGGCGGCCGCCACCACGCTGGCGCGCCAGGCACCCGGCCAGGGCTGGGTTGACGCTGGCGTGCAAGCGCGCTTGCGCCAATTGCTGCAAGAGCTGGTGCCCCCAGGCCCGCTTACGGCCCAGCCGGTGATGCTTTTTCGCCTGGGTCGCGCCGCCGCGCCGGCAGTGGTGAGTGCGCGCCATGCGTTGCCGCACTACCTGTGATGCGGGTCGCCGCCCCCCCGATATGAGGGGGGTGTTTTGTGTCCCCTCAGATGAGGGGTTATGTGTGTTGTCGCACAGAAGCGGAAGTTAACCGTCCTTAGCCTGAATCCGTGACATCAATCACATCCCTGCACACTTTTACTTCCGGTCCGGGACTCGGACAACGGCCTTCAAGGAGCATTGCCATGGGTTTCATTGCACGTCCCGCTTTACAACGGCTGTTGCGCTATTCCGTGGTGGCTGTTGCCGCGGCGGCGGCCAGCACCGGCGCCGTCGCGGCACTGTCGCCGTTCACCCTGAACGCAGGCGCCTTCACCGGTGGCACAACGTTTACTGGCGACAACATCCTGGTGTCGGACTATTCAACCATCACCTTCAACGGTGTGGGCGGCTTCACCGATACCGGCTTCCTGGCCGTCAGCGCCGTGCAAAACGGTGGCTCGACGTTCACGCCGTCCGGGCTGAACAGCACGTACGGCCTGTATTTCGCCTTCAGCGGCACGGGCACCACGACGGTGGCCAACCCGGCCTTGGCACCGACGTTCGGCTCGTTCACGTCAATGACCTACACCCTGTACGGCTACAACGGAACGGCCAGCTTCGGTTTCAGTGGCAATACGCCCACCGAGACCGCCGTCGGCGAAGTCGTGTTGGCCACGGGCACGCTGATCAACGGTGCTGTGGGCACGCTGCCCAGCGGCAACGGCATCACCTTCACGCCATCGGCCAATGCCGATCTGACGTTTTCGGCGCTCAATCCGGCCTTCTTCGTGGCCCCCAGCCCGTTCTACGGCATGGCCATCACCGCCTTCACCAACACCACCTCGGAAGTTGAACCGTTCGCCAACGGCTTTCGCATCCGCCAGGGTGGCGGGTCGCTCAACTTTGCGGCGCCCATTCCTGAGCCGGAAACCTATGCCTTGATGCTCGCCGGCCTGGCGGCAATGAGCTTTGTGGTGCGTCGCCGCACGCGCAAGGCCGCCGCCTGACGCACGGCGATAGAGCGGCCGGCCTCCCAGCCGGCTGCTCACGACAGCAACGTTGTGATTGGCGTGGCGGCTGGGGCGGCTTCCATGCGACTCAGCCGTTCATATTCCGCAATCACCTGCGCGCCCAGCAGCAACAGCGTGGCCGCAAGTTCGAGGCTGAGCAACACGGCGATGGCCGTGGTCAACGAACCATAGACGGTGCTGATCTGCGACAGTGTGGTGAAGTACCACACCAGCACATGGCGCGACAGCTCCCACAGCAAGGCCGCGCTCAAGGCGCCCAGCAGCGCGTGCGACAGTGACAGCCGGCCCACCGGCATCACGAGGTAGATCGAGGTCAACACAAAAATCTCGCCGGCCAGGCCGAGCAAGTAAAGCAGCGCTCCCGACGCGCCCACCAAAGACCAGCTGCGGCCCAGGAAGGTGATGCGCTCCTGGCCCATGGCCTGCAGGCTACCGGCCACCAGCGTCACCACCAGCAGGCCCAGGCCCAGGCACAGGATGTAGACGTAAGGGATCAACGCCGACACCACGAAGCGGCGCCGGCGCTTGGCCACGCGGTGATGAAAGATCACTGACATGGCGCTTTCCAACACCGTGAAGGCCAGCGTGCTGAAAAACAGCATGGTGCCGAGCAAGACCCAGCCCACCACGCCGCGGTGCGCCAGGAAGTTGGCCAGCTCGGCCACGATGGCCCGTGACTGCCCGGGCACCAGCCATTCGAGGTAGCGCCCTAACGTTCGCAGCAACTCGGCTTGGTCGACCACGTGCGACAGCGCGATCACGGTCAAGATCAGCAGCGGCACGATCGACAGCAGCGCGTAGTACGCCACCGCGCCGGCCAGCAGCAGGCCCTGGTTGGCGCGAAACGCTTTCAGTGTGCCCAGCGCAAATGCCGCTGGGTGGCGCAGCACCTGTGCGGCTGCGGCGTGGCCATCCTGGCCGGCGCGTGGCGCTTCAGCCTGGGTGTTGTCAGGGCGGTGCGGCGGGCTCAAGGGCGGCCGTTACGAACTGCCGTCAAGCGGCTGGCCGCGGGCGCAAAACAGGGTGGCAGGCATGGGTGTGATGGAAAATTTATAGATGCGCCGCGCGCTAGAGTCTGTGCGCTGTCGTACATAGGGGTGAACTTGAAATGGCTGATGATTGGTTTTCTATGTTCGATGGCGCACAATTAAAAGCGCTTCTCTCGCACACTGACGAACCGTTTTAAGGTTCGCCAACCGGCACCACTTACTGACGTCATTGCCCGTGAAACCCATCTCTCACGAACACCTGAGCAACCACTTGCTGGCGGTGCTGCCGCAGGCCGAATGGCTGCGCTGGCGCACCCGGCTGGAAGTGGTTGATCTGGTGCTGGGGCAGGTGCTGTACGAGTCGGGCAGCACGCTGAGCCACGTTTACTTTCCCACCACGGCCATCGTCTCCTTGCTGTACGTGATGGAAGACGGCGCGTCGGCCGAGATTGCGGTGGTGGGCAATGAAGGCCTGGTGGGCATTTCGCTGTTCATGGGGGGCGGGTCCACGCCCAGCCGAGCGGTGGTGCAAAGTGCCGGCCGGGGCTTTCGCCTGCCGGCACAGGACATGAAAGATGAATTCAACCGCGGCGGCGCGGTGCTGCACTTGCTGCTGCGCTACACACAAGCGCTGATCACGCAGATGTCGCAAACCGCTGTATGCAACCGGCACCATTCGCTCGACCAGCAACTGTGCCGCTGGTTGCTGCTCAGCCTGGACCGCCTGCCCGGCAGCGAACTCGTGATGACGCAGGAGTTGATCGCCAACATGCTGGGCGTGCGCCGCGAGGGCGTCACCGCCGCCGCCGGCAACCTCCAGCGCGCCGAACTGATCCGTTACAGGCGGGGCCAGATCGACGTGCTTGACCGGCCCGGCCTGGAGTGCGCCGTGTGCGAGTGCTATGGCGTGGTCAAGGCCGAATTCGATCGGATACTTTCCGACATCCC
>JANMYI010000364.1:0-6911 GCA_031381955.1 Burkholderiales bacterium | reverse complement strand
CGACTTCCAGCGTGACGAACTCGACGCCGTAGTCGGCCTCCAGGACACCGAAGACGGCTTGTCGGAGATGCCGCATGTCATCGTCAACCAGGCGCGCTTGCAGCAGTACCTGCTCGACTTCATGCGCGCGTCGCCCTCGCGCCTGGAGGCCGACTACGACCTGGAATTCATCAGCCTAACGGTTGAGTCCACTGGCGAACATCCGGTCGTGGTCACGCTGCGCGACGTGACCAGCGGCGCGCAAAAGACCGTCCGTGCCAAGTACGTGGTGGGCTGCGACGGCGCGCGCAGCGCGGTGCGTGAATCGATTGGCGCCGTGCCGCGCGGCGACTTCGCCAACCACGCCTGGGGCGTGGTGGACATGCTGGCCACGACCGACTTCCCGGACATCCGGCTCAAGGCCGCGATCCAGTCGGCCGATGAAGGCAACATCCTGCTCATTCCGCGCGAGGGCGGCTACCTGGTGCGGCTGTACGTTGACCTGGGCGAGATCGACCCGAACAAGCGCGAAGCCTTTCGCGAAAACACGCAACAGGGCGTGATCGCCATCGCCAAGCGCGTGCTGCGCCCGTACACGCTCGACGTGAAGAACGTGGTGTGGTTCGCGGTGTACCAGGTCGGCCAGCGTGTCACCGACCGCTTCGACGATGTGCCGGCGGATCAGATCGCCACGCGACTGCCGCGCGTCTTCATTGCCGGCGACGCCTGCCACACGCACAGCGCCAAGGCCGGCCAGGGCATGAACGTGTCGATGCAAGACGCGTTCAACCTGGGTTGGAAGCTCGCCTCGGTGCTTGAAGGGCGAGCCGGGCCGGAGCTGCTGCGCACCTACACCGCCGAGCGCCATGCGATTGCCCAGGAGCTGATCGACTTCGACAAGGAGTGGTCGAAGATCATGGCCTCGCCACCCCAGGATTCGATGCACCCGGAACTCGGCGGCGTCGATCCGGCCGAGCTGCAAGCGTACTTCGTCAAGTCGGGCCGCTACACGGCGGGGGTGGCCACTTGCTATGCGCCAACGACGGTGCTCACTGCCCCCGCCACGCATCAGTCTTTGGCCAAGGGCTACCCCATTGGCATGCGTTTTCACTCGGCCCCGGTCGTGCGTCTGGCCGATGCCAAGCCGATGCAGTTGGGCCACGCCGCGCGTGCTGATGGCGCCTGGCGCGTCTACGCCTTTGCCGATGCGAGAGCAACGGCGCTGCGCGAGCTGGCCGCTTTTTTGGCGCAGTCGCCGAACTCGCCGCTACGCCGCTTCACGCCCGCCGGGGCGGATGTGGACAGCGTGATCGACCTGCGTGCTGTGTTCCAGCAAGGGCACCGCGAAGTCGAGGTCGATGCCCTGCCGTCGCTGCTGCTGCCGCGCAAGGGGCGCTTCGGCCTGGTCGATTACGAAAAGGCGTACTGCGCCGACTTGAAGAACGGCCCGGACATCTTCGATGCGCGTGGCATAGACCGCACGCAAGGCGCGATGGTCATCGTGCGGCCGGACCAGTACGTCTCGAACGTTATGCCGCTGAGCGCTCATGATGAGCTTGCTGCGTTCTTCGGCCAATTCATGCTGGATCGTCGGGCATCCGCTCAGGCTGCCTAAGCCTGCGCGTCGCCCGCGGCGCTGTCTTAAACCGTGCCGCGTTCGCTATCCAGCCGCTGCATGTTTTCCAGCATCATCAGCAGGTAGTGCAAGGTGTGGGTCACGTCATTGATCGAGAAGTCTCCGAGGATCTGCTCGTAGTAGGCGTGGATTTTCGGCAGCGCCAGGTCTTGCCAGACATGGCGGCCTGAGTCGGTCATCGTCACCACCCGCGAGCGGCGGTCGCGGCCGTCCGGTGCCACCCCCACATGGCCGTCGCGTTCCATGCGGCCAACCAGGCCCGACAGGTTTTGCCTGCTCACCATCAGGTAGCGCGCCAGGTCGCCGATGCTCATGCCGGCCTCGGCCTTGTCGCGCGACAAGGCACCGAGCACGGCCCATTGCTGCGTCGTCAGGCCCTCGGCTTCGACCGCTCGACTGCCTGTTTTATGCAACATATTTGCACATTGGTAGAGCCGAAAGAACAGTCTATTGGCCATCTCAATCTTCGCTTGCGAGGCTTTTGTCATCGGGTTAGTTCTAGGGTTTCAGTGAGAAACAGGTCTTGCGCAAAATCCAGCCTGTGCCTAATATACGTCAAGATATTGACATATTTAACCAGTCAATGCCAACGATGGCGACACACCTCAGGCTGTAGAAGGAACGGACTCCTCATGAAGCGATTCGACAAGCAAACCGTGGTCATCACCGGCGGTGGCGGCGGCATCGGTGGCGCGACCTGCAAGCGTTTCGGCGCCGAAGGCGCACGCGTGGCGGTGTTCGACCTGGACCTCGACGCTGCCGAAAAGGTGGCCGTGGCGATCCGTGCCGAAGGCGGGCAGGCGCAGGCCTTCCGCTGCGATATCACCAATCGCGACAGCGTCGATGCCGCAGTGCAAGCCTGCGAAGCGCAACTCGGGCCTATTGACGTGCTGGTTGACAATGCCGGCTGGGATGTCTTCAAGCCGTTCACCAAGACCGAGCCCGCGCAGTGGGACAAGCTGATCGCCATCAACCTCACCGGCGCGCTGCACATGCACCACGCGGTGCTGCCCGGCATGGCCGCGCGCCGATCAGGGCGCATCGTCAACATTTCTTCAGACGCGGCGCGCGTGGGCTCTTCCGGCGAGGCCGTGTATGCGGCCTGCAAGGGCGGGCTGGTGGCGTTTTCCAAGACCATCGCGCGTGAACACGCGCGCCACGGCATCACCGTCAACGTCGTCTGCCCCGGCCCCACCGCCACCGCGCTGTTCGATGACTACAAGCAAGGTGCCGGCAACCCGGAGAAGCTGATGGAAGCGTTCACGCGCGCCATCCCGCTCGGGCGCATCGGCCAGCCCGACGACCTGCCGGGTGCGGTGCTGTTCTTCGCCAGCGCCGACGCTGCCTACGTGACCGGACAGGTGCTGAGCGTGTCTGGTGGTCTGACCATGAATGGTTAAGGAGAGGGTCGCATGACATTCGAAGACATCCTGTACGAAGTGCGCAACGGCGTGGCCTGGATCACCATCAACCGGCCCGAGAAGATGAACGCGTTTCGCGGCACGACCTGCGACGAGTTGATCAAGGCGCTGAACAAGGCCGGCTACGACAAGAGCATCGGCGCCATCGTGCTGGCCGGTGCCGGCGACCGCGCCTTCTGCACCGGCGGCGACCAATCCGCCCACAACGGCAACTACGACGGCCGCGGCACCATCGGGTTGCCGATGGAAGAGCTGCACGACGCCATCCGCAACGCGCCCAAGCCCGTCATTGCGCGCGTGCAGGGCTTTGCCATTGGCGGTGGCAACGTGCTGTGCACGATCTGCGACCTGACGATCTGCTCTGAGAAAGCGCAGTTCGGCCAGGTCGGCCCGAAGATGGGCTCAGTCGACCCGGGCTACGGCACGGCCTTCCTGGCGCGCGTGGTCGGCGAAAAGAAAGCGCGCGAGATCTGGTACATGTGCCGCCGCTACAGCGGTGCCGAGGCGGTGGCGATGGGCCTGGCCAACAAGTGCGTGCCGCACGACCAGCTCGATGCCGAAGTGCAGGCCTGGGGCGAAGAACTCTGCGAGCGCAGCCCGATGGCACTGGCCATCGCCAAGCGCAGCTTCAACATGGACACCGCGCACCAGGCCGGTATCGCCGGCATGGGCATGCTGGCGTTGAAGATGTACTACGACACCGAGGAATCGCGCGAAGGCGGGAATGCGCTGAAGGAAAAGCGCAAGCCCGAGTTCCGCAAATTCGTGAAATGACCCACCCCCGAAGCGGCTGCGCCGCTCCCCCTCAAGGGGGCCGAGCTGAACATGACAAGGCGCCGGACTTGGTCAAGCGCGCGTTCACCGCCACCGGCATCAACCAGCTGTGGGTGGCCGACATGACATACATCCCAACCTGGGCAAGCTTCCTGTACCTGGCCGTGGTGATTGATGTCTGCAGCCGCAAGGTGGTGGGCTGGGCGTTCGGGCAACGCATGACGGCCGACTTGGTGGCGTCGGCGCTGAACATGGCGCTGTTCACGCGCAAACCAGTGCGGCTGTCCGTCGACCCCGGCGAGATCGTCTTGGCCACGACCTGACTTGAGTACCATTTAGTCACGCTGAAACGTTGCTTTCGCATTCAACTCGCTGTTGCTGCACATTCGTTCATGCCAAGTGCTCCCATCTGGGCTTTGTCCCACGCCCAGGTTGCCGTCGAGGTGGTCGCGACCGTTGCCTTTGCCCTGTCGGGTTTGATCGAAGGCGCGCGCAAGCGGCTGGACGCGGTGGGCATCTGCGTGGTCACGGGGTTGGCCGCATTTGGCGGTGGCACGGTGCGCGACGTGCTGCTGGATCGCCGGCCGCTGTTTTGGGTGCAGCACGCGGCCTGGCTGTGGGTGTTGCTGGCCTTGTGCGTCGCCGCCATGCTGTTCATGCGCGCGCGGCACCTCGAACCCACCGAGCGTGCGATGCAATGGCCCGATGCACTGGGCCTGGGCCTGTTCACCGCAGGGGGCACGCAGATCGCGCTCGACGCGCAGATGCCGGCGATCGTGGCGGTGGTGATGGGCGTGGTGACCGCTGTGTTCGGCGGCGTGTTGCGCGACATCGTCTGCAACGAGATTCCTCGTGCGTTCAGCGATCACCGGCCGTATGCCGTGTGCGCGTTTGCCGGTGGCTGGGTATTGGTTTTGGCCCAGGCACTGGCGGCGCCGCAGTGGGCTGCACTGCTAGCAGCCGCGGCCACAGCAAGCTTGCTGCGCGTGGCCGCCATCGTCACCGGTTGGAACCTGCCGTCCTGGCAAGCCAGCGACAAAGCGCCGCCCTGAGCGGCGCTGGCGAGCCCATGTTGGCGTTTGTCATTCGTTAACCTTTATGTTGGGGGGTGAAATTCAGCACCAGCCTGGCCATGAGGTCGGGCTGGTCGCTGTGCAGCCAGTGGCTGGCCTGCGTCAATTCGATGTGCCGCGCGCCGGCAATGCGCTGCGCCAGCAGCGCGCCGTTGGCCGGTGGAATCAACTGGTCTTCGGTGCCATGCAACACGAGCGTGGGGCAGTTCAATTCAGGCAGCCGGTGATGCGAGGTCCAGCCGATCAGGCCGTAAAGCTGGGCCTGGTAACCGCGCAGCTTGGGCGCATGGGCCAGGCGCACCACCTTGTCTTCTTCAATCACGCCGGCCGGTGTGCCGCGGGCATAGGTGTAGGGCTGCATGGCACCGAACGCCTGTTCGGGCGTCATGTCGCCCTTGTTGAACAGCAGTTGCCACACCTGCGGCGCCGGCAAGATGGCGCGCGGCCCGCCGCAGTTGGTGGCCGCCAGCACCAGCGAGCGCACGCGGGCCGGGAAGTCGAGCGCGAACTGCTGCGCAATCATGCCGCCCATGGAAAGGCCCAGCACATGGGCGCTGGTTTCGCCCGCGGCGCGCAGCACGGCGGCCACATCGGCGGCCATGCTGGTGACGCGGTGCACCAGGCCGAAGGGCACCTCGGTCTGGCCCACGCCGCGGTTGTCGAACAAGATCACGCGGTGCTGGCGCGCCAGGCGCGGTGCCAGGCGGAACCACATGCTTGAACAGCAGCCCAGGCCCATGATCAGCACCAGCGGCTCACCTTCACCCAATGCGTGCCAGTGCAGGCGCGCGCCGTCGTGTTCAACGAAGGGCATCAGGTCCGCTGGCTAACGTTTCAGGCAACTGTCACGGAACCAGGATTGTTCGCCCCACCACCTGGCCCTGGTGCAGGGCCTGCAAGGCTTCGTTGGCCTCGGCCAGCGGCCGGCGGTTCACGGGAATGGGCTTGAGCGCGCCGCGCTGCACCAGGGACACCAGCTCGCGCAGTTCTTCCACCGTGCCCACGTAGCTGCCTTGCAAGGTGAGTGGGCGCATGGGGATGGTGGGCAGGGCCAGCGTCAAGTCGCCGCCCATCAGGCCGCAGATGACGATGTGGCCGCCGCGCGCGCTGGCCGCCATGGCCAGGGTGACGGTAGCGGTGGCGCCCACCAGGTCGAGCACGGCGCGCGCGCCGCCGCCCGTGGCGGTGATGAGCTGCTGGGCGGCGTCCGCGGCCCGCGCATCGATGGTGGCCAGAGCACCGGCCGCCAACGCCGCCTCGCGCTTGGACGCATCCACATCCACCACCACGGCGCCGTGCCCGCCCAGGGCCTTGAGCACCTGTATGGCCATCAGCCCCAGGCCGCCCGCACCGATGATGACCACCGGGCCTTCATGAATGCGCATGCCGAACTTCTTCAGCGCGCTGAACGTGGTGACGCCGGCACAGGCCAGGGGTGCGGCCTCGGCGGCGTCGATGCCATCCAGCGGCACCAGGTATTTCGCGTGCGGCACGATGACGTATTCGGCAAAGCCGCCCGGGCGCACCACGCCGAGCGATTGCGGCTTGATGCAGATGTTTTCCTCGCCGCGCTTGCAGGCCGCGCAGGTGCCGCAGCCGATCCAGGGGTGGATGAGCACCGCCTGGCCCCCTTGCAGTGCGCCGGCATCCGGGCCGCCACGCAGCACCTCGCCGGCGATTTCATGGCTCAGCGTGATGGGCGGCTTGATGCCGCGCTCGGCCAGGGTGAGCTTCTTGCCGCCGCCCAGGTCGTAATGGCCTTCCCACAGGTGCAGGTCGGTGTGGCACAGGCCGGCGGCCTTGACCTTGACCAGCACTTCGCTGCCCTGGGGTTGGGGCACGGGGCGTTCCACCAGCTCCAGCGGCTGGCCATGGTGCATCACGCAATAACAGCGCATTCTTCTTCTCCGCGGAGTTTCAATTCAAATGGAGCGCGGTGCGAGCCAGGCATCCAGCGCTGGCCACATGCGCGTCTCGGCGCCGCGGCCCGCCTCCTATCCGAAATGGCCGCCCTTGAAGACGATTTCC
>JANMYI010000357.1:0-4943 GCA_031381955.1 Burkholderiales bacterium | reverse complement strand
GCCTCACCGCACGGCCTCTCTCTCTTTCCGGCACCGCGCACAGCCGAAGCCCCGCGCCAGCCGGTCGTTGAACAAGAGCCGATTCGGCAGTTGCGTCAGGGGGTCGAGGCCCACGGTGCGCGAGACATCGTCCAGCGCCTGCGTGGCTGTTTCGGCATCAGCTTGATCGCGCAGTGCGGCAACGACCAGCGCCTCATTGGCCTGCAGCAGCAGCGAACCCTGGCCGTTGACCAACAGGCCTTCTGCCACCACCACTTCCAGCAGCAAGCGCACCAGCACCGAGCGCATGCCCCGCACCTGCTCTTCCAGTCGCGCCAACTCGCCGGCCGCCTGGTTGTGGACGCCGTCGCGGTCAGGGTTCTGGTTCACGAGGGGCACTTGCTCGCGGCTCACGCCGCCGGCGTGTTTGGCTTGGCGGGCGGCACGACGCGCGGTGTTCTTGTCGGGCGGCCGCCCAACTGCCCTTCCTGTTCGAGCAGCATGTCGCCGATGCGCAGGCCATCGTTGCCGATGCTGTATTCACGCAGCTCATTGGAGTGCGCGCTGGCCCTGACCTTGACCACAGCCATGACGCGGCGCAGCCGGCTTTGCACCTCGATGTAGCGCTTCACGATGATCGCGTCGGTCATGAACGCGGTGCCATACGGGCTGAAGCGCAAGTCGGTGTAGCGGTCTTCGAGTTCTGAAGTCATCAACACGGTGACGCCCACCGCCGCCAGCGCCACCACCATGCGCGACAGCGATTCGCGATAGTCGTCGCGAAAGGTCGGCGCCACGGCCAGCTCGAAACTCGACAGCGAATCAATGACCACACGCGTGGCCTTCAGGCGCTCGATCTCCGCGACGAGCTGGACCACGATTTCGTCGATCGACAAATCGGGCGCCCGGCCGTCGACCAGGCCCACCTGGCCCGCTGCCACCAGATCGGCGATGACGCGCGAGCGTTCATGGTCAGGGCGCTGCTCGAAGGCCGCAATCACGCCGGTTTCGCCGCGGCGCGCACCCTCGGCCAGGAACGCGGCAGCCAACAGGCTCTTGCCGGAGCCTGATGGGCCGGCCACCAGCAAGGAGTAGCCGCGCGGCAAGCCGCCGCCGAGCATCTCGTCCAGACCCGGCACCCCCAACGACAGGCGCGAAGCCGGTGGTCTTGCAGGCGAATGCGCGTCGGCCGGGCCCCCGATGCTGCTCGGCGCGAACACCTTGACGCCGTCGTTACCGAGCCTGAAGGTGTGCAGTCCGGGCAGCGACGGCTGGCCGCGCATCTTCATGACTTCGAGTTTGCGCACCATCGAGTTGCGCTGGATGCTCTGGCGCAACCAGATCAGCCCGTCGGCCACCGTGAAAACCGGGTTGGCATCGGTCTCGACAAAGTATTCACCGATCAGGAAGGTGGTGGCCTGCCAGCTCGTCATCAACACGCCGAGCTGCTGCACGAACTGGTTCAGGTTGCCGTTCGGTTTGCTCCCGGCTTCGATCGCGGTCGCGACCGATCGGAATGAATCGACGAATACCAGCGCCGGGCTGCGCGCCTCGACTTCAGCGACGATGCGGCGCAGCACCTGGTCGAGGTTTCCGGCCAGGGCGTCGTCTGACAAGTTGATGAAAAAAATCGACTGATCGACCGCCGCGCTGTCGAAAAACTCGAACTGCTGTTGGTAGCGCAGCATCTTCAAAGGCGGCTCGCCCAGCACCGTGAAATACAGCGCCGGCCGCTCGGGCGTGGCCAGCGCGAACATGATCTGGTGTGCCAGCGTGGTCTTGCCGGAGCCCGGCTGCCCGGCGATCAGGTTGAACGAGAACTCGGGCAAGCCGCCGCCAAGAACCTGGTCCAGGCCGGGCACGCCGGTCAACAAACGCTTGATCGTGACTTTGGGGCTCATTGGATTACCTTCGTGCTGCGCACTGCGGAATTCGCCTTTCGGACGGCTGGGCAGGCTCATGGCTTAACTGTCCTGCGTGGGCTGTGCACCCATGAAATCAATCCAAGCGTTGCGCAGCAGCCGCTCGGTCAGCGAGGGCCCCAGCAGGCTGCTCAGCAAGTCGTAGAAGGCTTGCAAAAAGGTGGCACCGCCCAGGGCAGCGTTGGCGCTGGTCTGCTGCGAGAGCAGCACCTTCAGGTGGGCAAGGTCTTCAGGATCGGGCTCGCTCAATGGCTTGCCAACCAACCAGGGCTGGCTGCGACAGGCCAGATGCAGGCTGCGCCTATGCAGCCCGGAAACGCCGCGCAGGCCAATGATGGGCACCAGCGCGGCTTCGATGGCCCGGCACTTGGCCAAGACCGCCTCGGCAATTTGCTCGGCATTGGCCTCACCACCGCCTCGGCGTGCCAGAAAGGCTGCGATCTGATGGGTCACTGGGCTGGGTTCCATTGGGGTCGTATCGCTGCGCGCGACGGGGCAAATGCTACGTTGCTCGATACCCCAAAAGAATAGAAGTCAACCCGCCAGCAACCTGACCACAGCTGGAAGACTACCCATAGTGGCGCGCTTCATCGAACTCGTCCGTACGCCACCGCACAGAGTGCGGCGCTTCGGTGCGCCGCGCACCACAGGCCAGGCGCAACGCTGCCTATTCCGGCAGCACGCCGATCTCTTTGGCCAGTTCGGCCCAGCGCGAAGCTTCGCCGCGCAAGAAGGCGCCCACCTGCGCCACGCTCAGGCTGGCGTCGACTATTGGGCCGATGCTGGCGATGCGCTCGGCCACCTCTCTGTCGGCAAGCAGCGCACTCACATCGCGGTGGCTGCGCTCGATGGCCGCGGCCGGTGTGCCGCTGGGTGCCACCAGGGCGAACCAGCCCACCATGTCAAAGCCGGGCAGCCGCTCGGCCAACGCGGGCACGCCTTCCCAGCCCACCACGCGCTGCGGGGCGGTGGTGGCCAGCACGCGCAGCCGCGCCTGGCGCGCCAGCGCGGCGCTGGCGGCCAGGTCGGCCACCATGGCCTGCACATGGCCGCCCAACAGGTCTTGCGTGCCCACGCCCACGTTGGCGTAGGGCACCAGGTTCGCCGTCATCTTCGCGCGGGCATCGAACAGCCGCGCGATCATGCCGCTGAAGGTGCGCGGGCCTTCATTGCCGAGCGTGAACTGGCCCGGCGTGGCCTTGGCCTGGCGGATGAGATCGTCGATGTTCTGCAACGGCGAATCGGCCTTCACCAGCACCGCGAAGGGGCTGCGCGCAATGAACGCCACGGGCACGAAGTCTTTGGCCGGGTCGTACGGCAGGGTCTTGAACAGCAGCGGGTTGGTCACCAGCGCGGCAGTGGTGGCGAAGTAGAAGTTGTAGCCATCAGCCGGCGCACGCGCCGCGGCCTGGGCGCCCACCACGTTCTGGCCGCCGGGCTTGTTGTCGATCACCACGGCCTGGCCCCACAGCTTGCCCAGCCGCTCGCTCAAGATGCGGGCAACGTTGTCGGGGCCCGAGCCGGGCGGTTGCGAGAGCAGCCATTTCACCGGCTTGTCCGGCCAGGCCTGGGCGCGCAGTGTCGGCGTGGCGGCGGCAACGGTGCTGCCGGCCAGGGCCAGGTTGAAATGGCGTCGTTGCATGACGTGTTGGCTTTCGTGACTAACGTTTGATTCAATTTGACAGCGCCGCTTGCCGTTCGCGCAGCAGCGCGGCCAGTTCTTCCGTGCTGGTGGCGGTGCCGTAGACGTAATGGTCGGGGCGCAGCAAGGCCGCCTGACAGCCGTGGCGCTGCATCCAGGCCGCCACCACGCCCTCGCTTTCGCGCGCTTCGGCGCTGCCCAGCGCCACCACGGTGAGCCCCGGCTCGGCCGCGGGCGTGGCCAGCGCGGCAGCGGTGACGACACGCCAGCCCGCACCGAAGCGTTCGTCCATCAAGCGGCCCGTGGCCAGCCGCGGCTGCGGGAACAGCGTGCCGCGCCCGCTGCTGGGTGTGGCGCAAAGCAAGCCGGCTTCCAGCCGCGGCAGCACGTCTTGCCGCAGCGTGTCTTGCACCAAGCCACCGGTCTGCGCCAACAGCCGCGCATCACGCGCCTGGGCCTTGGCCAGGTCGCGTTCGCAGATGATGGCGCCGGCCGCCTTCAGGCGGCTGGTCAACTCACGCACATGGGCGTTGCGCTCGTGGCCGAAACTGTCGAGCAAGCGCTGCGCGGCAGCGCCCTGCACCTCAGCGCGCACCACCGCGGCCAGCTTCCAGCACAGGTTGGCCACATCGCGCACGCCCTGGCACATGCCCTGGCCCAGAAAGGGCGGCTGCATGTGCGCGGCGTCACCCGCCACGAACACGCGGCCGGCGCGCCATGCAGTTGCCACCAGCGCGTGGAAGCGGTAGCTCGATTGGCGCCACAACTCGCCGTCTTGCGGCGTGAGCCAGCGCGCCAGCAGCGCCCAGGTGCGCGCCGGCGTGGCGGCGTGCTGCGGGTCTTCACCGGCCTTGAGCGAGATCTCCCAGCGCCGGTGGTTACCCGGGCCGATCACCAGCGTGCACGGCCGCTCGGGCTCGCAGTACTGCACGCTGGTGCGCGGCAGCTTGGCCAGGCCGCGTTCGTTCACGCGCACATCCACCACCAGCCAGGGTTCGTCGAAACCGAGATCTTCGAGGTCGACCTGCACCAGGCCGCGCACCGTGCTCGCACCGCCATCGCAGCCGATGACCCAGCGCGCGTTCACGGTCGAGGCCGTGCCGTCCTCGGCGCGCAGCGTGAGCGTTGCACCTTCGCCGTTCTGCACCAGCGCCGTCAACTCGGTGCCGAGCGCCACGCTCACGTTGGGCCATTGCGCCACCCGTGCGCGCAGCACACGTTCCACGGCCGGCTGAGTGAAGACGAGCGAAGGCATGTAGCCCTGCGGGTAAGGCGGCGCCACCATGGTCATGCGGCGGATGAGCTGGCCGGCGGCACCGAACCATTGCGAATCGGTGAACGGCTCGGTGTGCGGCAGCACCGCATCAACCACGCCGAGCTGCTGGAACACACGCATGATT
>JANMYI010000440.1:0-5209 GCA_031381955.1 Burkholderiales bacterium | reverse complement strand
GCTGCTCGAAGCCGGCGCCAACAAGGTGCAGGTCATCAAGGCCGTGCGCGAACTGACGGGCCTGGGCCTGAAGGAAGCCAAGGACCTGGTCGACGGCGCGCCCAAGCCCGTGAAGGAAGCCATTCCCAAGGCCGATGCAGAAGCCGCGCTGAAGAAGCTGGTTGATGTCGGCGCCAAGGCCGAAGTGAAGTAATTCAATCGGCCCTGGCCTACTGCGCGACCCGATCTTGGCCCTGCGATGCTCGCCGTATGCAAGTACGGCTGCGCTTCTCGAACCAAGCTCGGGCCGCTCGCTACGGCCAGCATCCGATTGAATGAACTGGTTTGAGAGCAGTGCAAAGCCCGTGGGTTTTGCAGTGTTCTCTGATCCGACTGCAGAGAACCGGTTTGGTCGGGCCCCGGTGCAATGCCGGGGTTGTCCGCCAGCGGTTGGTAGTGGCCAACCACCAAGCCTTGAGACGCCTTTCCCTGAGTCATTCCCAAGGATGATTCACCCCCTTGGGGGGCGAGTGCCGCAGGCGCTCTGGGGTCCAAGGTCAATGCCAGTCGCCGACGATGCATGTCGCGGTTAGCCGCCGCACAACATGTACCAGGCACGGAGAGTTCATGGCACAAGCAACCCCCTACAGCTACACCGAGCGCAAGCGCATTCGCAAGAGCTTCGGCAAACGCGAAAGCGTCTTGAAGGTTCCCTATCTGCTGACGATGCAGCGCGAAAGCTACGTCGCGTTCTTGCAGAAGGAAGTTCCAGCCGCCAAGCGCAAGCCCGAAGGCTTGCAGGCGGCGTTCATCGCCGCGTTCCCGATCACCTCGCACAACGGCTTTGTGGAGATGAAGTTCATCGAATACAACATGGCCCGCCCGGCCTTCGATGAGCGCGAGTGCCAGCAACGTGGCCTGACCTTTGCCGCTGCCGTGCGCGCCAAGCTGCAAATGATCATCTATGACCGCGAATCGCACCCGGCGAAGGCGGTCAAGGAAATCAAGGAGCAAGAGGTCTACATGGGCGAAGTGCCGCTCATGACGGACTACGGCTCGTTCATCATCAATGGCACCGAGCGTGTCATCGTCAGCCAGCTGCACCGCAGCCCCGGCGTTTTCTTCGAGCACGACAAGGGCAAGACCCACAGCTCGGGCAAGCTGCGGTTCAGCGCGCGCATCATTCCTTACCGCGGCTCGTGGCTCGACTTTGAGTTCGACCCGAAAGACATCCTTTACTTCCGTGTGGATCGGCGACGCAAGATGCCGGTCACGATCCTGCTCAAGGCCATCGGCCTGAACCCCGAGGCCATCCTCGCGCACTTCTTCGTCAACGACAGCTTTCGTCTGCTCGACGCCGGCGCCATGCTCGAATTCGTGCCCGAGCGGCTGCGCGGTGAAGTGGCGCGCTTTGACATCACCGACAAAGACGGCAAGGTCATCGTCGAGAAGGACAAGCGCATCACCGCGCGTCACGTCAAGCAACTCGATCAAGCCGGCACCACGCACATCACCGTTCCAGAAGACTTTCTGGTCGGCCGCATCGTGGCCAAGAATCTGATCGACACCGACACCGGCGAGATCATGGCCAAGGCCAACGAAGAGATCACCGAAGTGCTGCTGAAGAAGCTGCGCTTGGCCGGCGTGAAAGACGTGCCCTGCCTGTTCACGAACGAGTTGAACCAGGGCGCCTACATCAGCCAGACCCTGGCTGCTGACGAAACGGCCGACCAGTTGGCCGCCCGCGTGGCCATTTACCGCATGATGCGCCCCGGCGAGCCACCCACCGAAGATGCGGTGGAAGCGCTGTTTGCACGCCTGTTCTACAACCCCGACACCTACGACCTGAGCCGCGTGGGCCGCATGAAGTTCAACGCTCGCGTTGGCCGTGACGTGCCCGAAGGCTCAATGACCTTGAGCAACGAGGACATCCTCGACGTGGTGAAGATCCTGGTCGATCTGCGCAACGGCAACGGCGAAGTTGACGACATCGACCACCTGGGCAACCGGCGTGTGCGCTGCGTGGGCGAGCTGGCTGAAAACCAATACCGCTCAGGCCTGGCGCGCATTGAAAAGGCGGTCAAGGAACGTCTCGGCCAGGCCGAGACGGAAGCCCTGATGCCGCACGACCTGATCAACTCCAAGCCCATCTCTGCGGCGTTGAAGGAGTTCTTCGGTGCCAGCCAGCTGAGCCAGTTCATGGACCAGACCAACCCGTTGAGCGAGATCACGCACAAGCGGCGCGTCTCGGCCCTGGGCCCGGGTGGTTTGACGCGCGAACGCGCCGGCTTCGAGGTGCGCGACGTGCACCCCACGCACTATGGCCGCGTGTGCCCCATCGAGACACCTGAAGGCCCGAACATCGGCCTGATCAACTCGCTGGCGCTGTTCGCGCAGCTCAACGAGTACGGCTTTCTTGAAACGCCGTACCGCCGCGTGGGCGACGGCAAGGTCACCAACCAGATCGACTACTTGTCGGCCATTGAAGAAGGCAAGTACGTCATTGCCCAGGCCAATGCCTCGCTCGACAAAGACGGCAAGCTGGTTGATGAATTGGTGAGCGCGCGCGAATCTGGCGAGTCAGTTTTGGTCAGCCCGGAGCGTGTGCAGTACATGGACGTGGCGCCGGCGCAGATCGTCTCGGTGGCCGCCTCGCTCGTGCCTTTCCTGGAGCACGACGACGCCAACCGCGCGCTGTTGGGCGCCAACATGCAGCGCCAGGCGGTGCCCGTTCTGCGCCCCGAAAAGGCGTTGGTCGGCACGGGCGTGGAGCGTGTGGCGGCGGTCGATTCCGGCACCGTGGTCACGGCGCGGCGCGGCGGCAAGGTCGATTACATCGACAGCAACCGCATCGTGATTCGCGTCAACGACACCGAAACGGTGGCCGGTGAGGTGGGGGTGGACATCTACAACCTCATCAAATACCAGCGTTCCAACCAGAACACCAACATCCACCAGCGCCCCATCGTCAAGCGCGGCGATGTGGTGGCGGCGGGCGACGTGGTGGCCGACGGTGCATCAACCGACCTGGGCGAACTGGCCCTGGGCCAGAACATGCTCGTGGCCTTCATGCCCTGGAACGGCTACAACTTCGAAGACTCCATCCTGATCAGCGAGCGCATCGTTGCCGAAGACCGCTACACCTCGATCCACATCGAGGAGTTGGTGGTCATGGCGCGCGACACCAAGCTGGGCAGCGAAGAAATCACGCGCGACATTCCTAACCTTTCAGAACAGCAGCTTGCGCGGCTCGATGAAAGCGGCATCGTCTACGTGGGTGCTGAAGTCACGCCGGGTGACGTGCTGGTGGGCAAGGTCACGCCCAAGGGCGAAACCACGCTCACGCCTGAAGAAAAGCTGCTGCGTGCCATCTTCGGCGAGAAGGCTTCCGACGTGAAGGACACGTCGCTGCGGGTCGATCAAGGCACCAATGGCACCGTGATTGATGTGCAAGTGTTCACCCGCGAAGGCATCGTGCGCGACAAACGCGCGCAGCAGATCATCGACGATGAACTGAAGCGCTTCCGCCTCGACTTGAACGACCAGCTGCGCATCGTCGAAGCCGATGCGTTCGACCGGATTGAAAAGCTGCTGGTGGGCAAGCCCGCCAACGGCGGCCCGAACAAGCTGGTCAAGGGTGCGGTGATCGACAAGGCCTACCTCGAATCGGTGGACAAGTACCACTGGTTCGATATCCGCCCGGCCGATGACGACGTGGCCAACCAGCTGGAAAGCATCAAGAACTCCAACGAGCAAACGCGCCGTGCGTTTGACGTGGCCTTTGAAGAAAAGCGCAAGAAGCTCACGCAGGGTGACGAGCTGCCCGCGGGCGTGCTGAAGATGGTGAAGGTGTACCTGGCCGTGAAGCGCCGCCTGCAACCGGGCGACAAGATGGCTGGCCGGCATGGCAACAAGGGCGTGGTCAGCAAGATCGTGCCGGTGGAAGACATGCCCTACATGGCCGACGGCACGCCGGCCGACATCGTCCTCAACCCGCTGGGCGTGCCTTCGCGCATGAACGTGGGCCAGGTGCTTGAAGTGCACCTGGGCTGGGCCGGCAAGGGCATTGGCCAGCGCATCGGCACCATGCTGCAGGCGCACTCACGTGTGGCCGAGCTGCGCAAGTTCTTTGATGAGCTGTACAACAAGTCGGGCAAGACCGAGCGCTTCGACAGCATGAGCGATGACCAGATCATCGAAATGGCCGGCAACCTGAAGCATGGTGTGCCGTTTGCCACGCCCGTGTTCGACGGTGCCACGGAGGAAGAAATCCGCGGCATGTTGAAACTGGCCTTCCCCGAGGACATTGCCCGCGTCAAGGGCCTGACCAGCACCCGCACCCAGGCCACCTTGCACGATGGCCGCAGCGGCGAGGCGTTTGAACGCCCCGTCACCGTGGGCTACATGCACGTGCTCAAACTGCACCACTTGGTCGACGACAAGATGCACGCGCGTTCGACCGGCCCGTACAGCTTGGTCACGCAGCAGCCGCTGGGCGGCAAGGCGCAGTTCGGCGGCCAGCGCTTCGGCGAGATGGAGGTCTGGGCGCTGGAAGCCTACGGCGCTTCGTACATCTTGCAGGAAATGCTGACGGTCAAGTCCGACGACGTGAACGGCCGCACCAAGGTGTACGAGTCGATCGTTAAGGGCGAACACGCCATCGAAGCCGGCATGCCGGAATCGTTCAACGTTCTTGTCAAAGAGATCAGATCTCTGGGCATCGACATTGAACTTGAGCGCAATTAAAGGAGAAAAGCATGAAGGGACTACTCGACCTTTTCAAGCAGTTCACCCCCGACGAGCATTTCGATGCCATCCGCATCGGCCTGGCTTCGCCGGAGAAAATCCGCAGCTGGTCTTTCGGCGAGGTGAAGAAGCCCGAGACCATCAACTACCGCACCTTCAAGCCTGAACGTGATGGCCTGTTTTGCGCCAAGATTTTTGGCCCCATCAAAGACTATGAATGCCTGTGCGGCAAGTACAAGCGGCTGAAGCACCGCGGCGTCATATGCGAAAAGTGCGGCGTTGAAGTCACGCAAACCAAGGTTCGCCGCGAACGCATGGGTCACATCGACCTGGCCGCACCGTGTGCGCACATCTGGTTCCTCAAATCCCTGCCATCGCGTCTGGGCATGGTGCTGGACATGACCTTGCGCGATATCGAGCGCGTGCTGTATTTTGAAGCGTACGTCGTGACCGATCCCGGCATGACCCCGCTGAAAAAGTGCCA
>JANMYI010000307.1:0-5929 GCA_031381955.1 Burkholderiales bacterium | reverse complement strand
CCTCGAACACCGGCACGATGCCGGGGTGGGCCAGGCGGCTCACCGCTTTGGCTTCGTCCAGCCATTCGTTCAAGGCGGCCGAGTCCGCCCCGCTGTGCAGCAGTTTCAGCGCCACCGGCCGGTCCAGCCGCGAGTCATGTGCCAGCCACACCGTGGCCTGGCCACCGCGGCCGAGCACGCGCTGCAGCGTGAAGCGGCCAACACTTTGGCCGGCTGCGGCCACGCTCACAGCGGCACCAACCCGGTGGCGGGGGCGCCGGCACGCGCGCGGGCGCCACGCTCCGGGTGGGCCGGCGCCATGTGCAGTGCATCCTGCAGGTCGCGCAAGCTCAGTTTGAGGTTGCGGCCGTGGCGCTGCGCCACGCGCGTCAATGCAGGGGTGATGCGCGCCGGCGGCTGGCCCAGCGCGTCAATGCATTCGTTAGCGCAACTGGCCAGCGCGCGCAGCGTGTCATCGTCAGTCTCCGGCGCACGCACGGGCGCGGCGATGGGCAGGCGGCGGGTCATCAGCAGCACGCTCTCATCCAGCCCCCATTGGCGCGCCACGGCCACGCCAATGGTTTCAATGTCCACGCCCAGCACGGCGAAGGATGCGCTCTCCTCGCTCATGCCGGGTTCTTCGGCCTGGCCGGGCGCCTGCGCATCGGCGGGCTGCATCAAACGGTTGATCTGCTGGGCTTCGTCGGCAAAGTGGTAGTGCACAACCAAACGGCCAAGGTTTTGCAGCACCGTCACCAAATTCACCACTTCGGCGTCATAACCCGCGGGGCGCAATGCCTGTGCCAGTTGCGCGGCATGTTTAACGCGCGCAACGATTTTCTCCAGCGCCAACGCGCCGGCCTCCTGCAATGGCCCGGGCCAGGCGCGCAGGCCGTTCGCGGCTCGGCGCACACCATCCAGCCCAAGCATGGCGATGGCGCGACGCATCGTCAGCACCGGGTCGTTGCCCGCCTCTTGGCTGGCGCGCACTTGCGCACTGTTCACGTGGCGCAGCATCTCAAAGGTCAGCGCCATGTCTTCCAGCACCACTTCGGCCAGCTCGTTGGTGCGCTCGCGTTCCATCAGGGCCAGCCTGGCCGCGCGGCTGGCCGCACCGGGCATGGCTGGGAACACGCCGATGCTGCGCATGCGCTCCAGCAACAACGCCAGTGGCCCGCCGCTGCTGGTTTCGGCGCTCAGCCAACCCTCCAGCGCCCGGATCAGCGTGCGCGCATTGCGGTAGCGCTGGCGTTCCTGGCGGTCAGTGGCGCGGTTGGCGATGGCGCGCAGCGGCTCCGGTATCGCCTGCGCCGTGCCCCAGGGCAGGCGCACGATGTCGCGCCCGGCCGGCGGCAGGCGGGCGATGACGCGGCCCACATCGGGCTCGTCCAGCACCACCTGCCCCGACAAGGCTTGATGCAGCAGCACGCCCATGGCCAGCACATCAACCTGAGCGGCGTCGCGCTGGGCGCGCAGCGCCGCGGCGTCAAGTGAATGAGCTTGAATCGGGGCCGCCGCTTCGAGGCCGATGACACGCAACACGCCGGCCGCTGAGACCATCAGCATATAGGGCTGGATGTCGCGGTGTACCACGCCGGCCTCGTGCGCAAAGGCCAGGCCGCGCAAGGCTTGATTGACCAGGCTGGCCGCTTCCTGCGCCGGCAAGGCCTGGCCACCCAGATGGTCGCGCAGGGTCACCGCGTCGCCCACCTCATAGGCCAGGTAGGGCCAGCGATCGTGGCGGCCGACCTCCACCGCTGGTGCCAGGTTCGGGTGGTTCAGCCGCGCGGCCCGCCGCACCGCGGCGTCCCACGCCTGCTCGGCGCGCGCGTCGGTGGGTTGCGCGCGCGGCAGCACCAAGACCAGTTCCACGCCGTCGCGCGTGTCGGTCACTTGCCAGGCCATGGTGAGCACGCTTTTGCCCAGCAGGCGCAGTAGGGTAAAGCGGCCCACCTGCCGCAAGCGCGGGCTTGGCGCAGCGGTGTCGTTGGGCACAGGGGAGGCGGGCATTTGGGCCCGATTGGAGCCTGCCGCGCGCCCAAGCGGTGGCAAGAAATCACGCCCAAAGCGATGGCATCTCGGCGCCGGCGGCGGCCAACAGCAGGTGCAACGCATTGTGTTCAACCGCAGACATCACGTCGCCGCGGCCGACAGGGACTTGCAGATGCACCGACCGCCCAAGAATGGCGTTGTGTCAGAATGATTTTGCCCCTGTGACGATTCTGTTTCGGCGGGCACCGGAGAACATTTCAATGAGCAGCGAATTGATCAAGCATGTCAGTGACACGTCGTTCCAGGCTGATGTCCTGCAGGCCGACAAGCCCGTGCTGGTGGACTTCTGGGCCGAATGGTGCGGCCCATGCAAGAGCATCGCCCCCATCCTTGACGAAGCTTCGCAGTCGTACGAAGGCCGCCTTCAGGTGGCCAAGGTCAACGTCGACGACAACCGCGACGTGCCTGCCAAATACGGCATCCGCGGCATTCCCACGCTGATGCTGTTCAAGAACGGGCAATTGGCCGCCACCAAGGTGGGCGCCGTGTCCAAGGCCCAGTTGACGGCCTTCATCGACGGCAACCTATAATCTTGCCCACACCAGTTGCCACGCTGGCCGGCCGTGAGCCGCTCGGGGCAACTGGTTGAATCGCCACCACGCCTGAAATTCCGCCCGCAAGTTGGGCGGCCACCTTGAACGGTGCAGGCTGGATTCGGCTCACCTCTCCCGACCAAAGACCCAACGGCCCAGCCCGTGGCGCGCAGTGCGCCGCCACCTGGCCCGCCTCAACCGGGATGCGTGAGCCCGAATGACCGGCGCGCCGCCTTTGGCAGGTGCGCGCCTTGAACCCTCTAGGGGTCGCACCCATGCATCTATCCGAACTGAAGGCCCAGCACGTTTCCGAGCTCATCACCATGGGAGAGGCGCTGGAGATTGAAAACGTCAGCCGCCTGCGCAAGCAAGAACTGATGTTCGCGATCATGAAAAAGCGCGCCAAGGCCGGCGAGCAGGTGTTCGGTGATGGCGTGCTGGAAGTGCTGCCCGACGGCTTCGGATTCCTGCGCAGCCTGGACACGAGCTACATGGCCAGCACCGACGACATCTACTTGTCGCCGAGCCAGATCCGGCGCTTCAACCTGCACACCGGCGACATGGTTGAGGGCGAGGTGCGCGTGCCCAAGGACGGCGAGCGCTACTTTGCGCTGGTGAAGGTAGACCGGGTGAACGGCCTGACGCCCGAGGAAAACAAGCACAAGATCATGTTCGAGAACCTGACGCCCTTGTTCCCCAAGGAAGCATTCAAGCTCGAGCGCGACATCAAGGCCGAAGAGAACATCACCAGCCGCATCATCGACCTCATCGCGCCCATCGGCAAAGGCCAGCGCGCCCTGCTGGTGGCGCAGCCCAAGACCGGCAAGACGGTCATGATGCAGCACATCGCGCACGCCCTGGTGGCTAACCATCCAGATATCCATCTCATCGTGTTGCTGGTCGATGAGCGCCCGGAAGAAGTGACCGAAATGCTGCGCACGGTGCGTGGCGAAGTCATCAGCTCCACCTTCGACGAGCCCGCCGCGCGCCACGTGCAGGTGGCCGAAATGGTGATCGAACGCGCCAAGCGGCTGGTTGAATTGAAGAAAGACGTGGTGATCTTGCTCGACAGCATCACGCGCCTGGCGCGCGCCTACAACAACGTGTTGCCGTCGTCGGGCAAGGTGCTCACGGGTGGCGTGGATGCAAACGCACTACAGCGCCCCAAGCGGTTCTTCGGCGCCGCGCGCAACGTGGAAGAAGGTGGCTCGCTGACGATCATCGGCACCGCACTGATCGACACCGGCTCGAAGATGGATGAAGTCATCTACGAAGAGTTCAAGGGCACGGGCAACTGCGAAATTCACCTCGACCGGCGCATGGCCGAAAAGCGCGTGTACCCGTCTATCTTGCTCAACAAGAGCGGCACGCGGCGCGAGGAGTTGCTGCTCAAGCCCGAGATCCTGCAAAAGACCTGGATCCTGCGCAAGCTGCTGTACCCGATGGACGAGATCGAGGCGATGGAGTTCATCCTCGACAAGATGAAGTCGACCAAGAACAACCTCGACTTCTTCGACATGATGAGGCGCGGCGGCTGAGCACGCGCGCCGGGCTATAATCTGCGGTTTTCCGCGTGACGGAAAGTGCGCCGAAGGGTTCGGCGTGGCTCCCGCAAAGGTCCAGCAACATACGCGCTCCAGCGGCGCAGAGGTTTCGCATGAAAGACGGCATCCACCCCACCTACCGCGACGTGTGTTTCGTCGACCTGTCCAATGGTTTCAAGTTCGTCACGCGTTCGTGCGCGCAGACGCGTGAAACCACCAAGATGGACGACGGTCGTGAACTGCCGCTGTACAAGCTGGAAACCACCAGCGAATCGCACCCGTTCTATACCGGCACGCAAAAGAGTGTCGACTCGCTCGGCGGCCGTGTCGAGAAATTCCGCAACAAGTTTGCTCACCTCAAGAAGTGATCGGCTGTTGCACCCTGAAAAAGGCAGCCTCGGCTGCCTTTTTTGTTGCCTCGCTCGTGGCCTCGCGGCCTTGCTGCATCATTGCCGGCCCGACGTCGACCTGAAGCCTTGAACTCGCCCAACCCCGCCCTCGTCACCCAGCGCGCCGCGCAGCGTCTGCCGCGTGTGGCGCTGTGGTTGTTCTGCGCGGCCTATGTGCTGCCCGGCCTGTTCGGCCGCGACCCGTGGAAGAACGCCGACATCACCGCCTTCGGCTACATGGTGAGCGTGGCGCAAGGCCACAGCCCGTGGTGGGCGCCGACGGTCGGTGGTCTGCCGGCCGACGCGGCACTGCTGCCCTACTGGCTGGGCGCGGCCTTCATCAAGCTGCTCGGGCCGCTGCTCGAGCCGGCCCTGGCGGCGCGCCTGCCGTTCGCGCTGCTGCTGGCGCTGGTGCTGCTGTTGACCTGGTACACCACCTACCACCTGGCGCGCACCGATGCAGCGCAACCGCTGCCGTTCGCCTTCGGCGGCGAGGCCAGCCCGACCGACTACGCCCGCGCCATTGCCGACGGTGCCTTGCTGGCCCTGATCGCGACGCTGGGCCTGCTGCAGCTTGGCCACGAGACCACGCCCGAACTGGGCCAGCTGGCCAGCGTGTCGCTCTTTGCCTATGCACTGGCGGCCAGCCCGTTCCGCGGCCGCAAACCGCTCGTGGCCGTGATGCTGTCGCTGCCGGCGCTGGCCGCCAGCGGCGCGCCGGCGATTGCGCTGGCGCTGGGCATCGCAGGCGCGCTGGTGTGCCGCAACTCCAGTTACGAGGCGGTGCGGACCTTCACGCGCTGGGTCGTGGTCGCCACGGTCGCGGCGGTGCTGGTGGCCACGCTCATGTCGGCTTGGCACTGGCGTCTCGGTGCCCATCGCTCGGTGGCCGACATCTTGTTGTCGCTGCGGCTGTTGCTCTGGTTCACCTGGCCGGCCGGGCCGGTAGCGCTGTGGACGCTGTGGCGCTGGCGCCGGCAACTGTTGAACCGGCACATCTCGGTGCCGCTGGCCTGTGTGGCCGTCAACGTGGTGGCCTGCCTGGCCATGGGCGGATCGGACCGCGCCTTGATGCTGGCCCTGCCCGGCTTGGCCGCGCTGGCGGCGTTCGCCTTGCCGACCTTGCAGCGCAGCGCCTCGGCGGCAATCGACTGGTTTTCGGTGTTCTTCTTCTCGGCCTGTGCGCTGGCGATCTGGGTCATCTACCTGGCCATGCAGACCGGTGTGCCAGCGCGCCCCGCCGCCAACGTGGTACGCCTGGCACCGGGGTTCGTGCCGAGCTTTTCGCTCGTGGCGCTGCTGCTGGGCGCGCTGGGCACCTTGGCCTGGTTGTGGCTGGTGCGCTGGCGCAGTGGGCGCAACCGCCACCCGCTGTGGAAGAGCATGGTGCTGCCGGCCAGCGGCGTGGCCCTGTGCTGGCTGCTGCTGATGA
>JANMYI010000305.1:0-3421 GCA_031381955.1 Burkholderiales bacterium | reverse complement strand
GCGGAAAGCCGGATTGCTCGACAATCGCCACGCGGTATCCGAGCCGCAACACGCGCCACGACACCGCGAGCCCGACCACCGAGAAAAGGACCCCGATGAGGATGAAGACGGCGCGAGCGGTGGTACGCGAGGCCTCGATCTGAAACAGCGGGATGACCAGCAGGTACAGCACGCCCGTGACGATCATCCAGCGGTTCCAGCGCGGTGCGCGCTCGCGCACTTGCATCAGTTGCGCCGCGGCCAGGATCATGAGCATGTTCCAGACGCAATCCCATACGGCGGGCGGCCACACGCCGCTGGCCAGGCCCGCGGGCAACGATTCGCTGATGTTCTGCCAATCGCCGATGGCGAGCCAGGCGAAGAGCGCGGCAAAGACGAACTGGCCACGGTCGCGGCCGAGCCCGCCCAGCGCGGCCGCCACGAGCGCGACGAGGGCATAGAAGAGGCCGAAACCCAGGTGGACGAAGCTGTAGTTCCGATCGGCTTGCTCGGCCCGGACCAGGTTCTCGGCCCTGACGGTCACGTCGCGGCTGCGCTGCACGCGCATGAACACCGGGCCATCCTCGGCGCGCAGGGTCGGAAACAGCATCTGGCTGATGCCCCGGTCGTCGGAACCGACGATGACCTGGTTGCGCGGGCCGCCGTAGCGCGCCGCGGCGAGGGGGCGACCGTCGCGCGAGAACACGGCGACTTCCATCGTCTTCTGGGAGAAGCGACCCACGCCCAGGATCCGCGGTGCGATGCGCGCGACATCGATGCGCAGCCAGCACGGGCTGCCGGCGGCGCGCGGCAGCCGGCCGTCTTCGGCGCGCTGCCAGCCGTCGGCCGGCAGGGCGGCAGGCGTCGTCGCAGCAGCGGCGGCGTCGCAGCGGTAGTCGAAGGGGACCGGCTCCTGCGCGTGCGCGCTGCCCATCAGCAGCCATAGCGCCAGGGCCGCGAGTGCCGCGCCGCACTTCACGCCGCACCCCGCGGTGGCACGTGCAGCAACGCGTCGACCAGCTGGTCAACGCGAATGGGCTTGGTCACGTAATCGTCCATGCCCGCGGCCAGGCACTCTTCACGGTCGCCTTGCATGGCGTTGGCTGTCATGGCCACGATGCGCGGGCGCTGGCCTAACGGTTGAGATGCGCAGATACGGCGTGTGGCTTCCAGGCCATCCATCTCGGGCATCTGCACGTCCATCAGCACCACGTCATAGGGCTGGCGCTCGATGCACTCGATAGCCTCAATGCCATTGCTGGCCAAGTCTGCCCGGTAGCCCATTTGTTGCAGCAGCCGCAAGGCCAGCTTCTGGTTCACCACGTTGTCTTCAGCCAGCAAAATGCGCAGCGGGTGGCGCTGCGCCAGGCTGGCATCGATCTTCGGCTTCGCCACGGGCTGCATCGCCTGCGGCGCGCCTTCGTGGGCCAGCAGCGTCACCAGCGTGTCAAAGAGCTGGCTCTGGTGCAAGGGCTTGGCCAGTGTGGCGGCAAAGACGCCATCGCCGGCGTGTTTTCGCCCCAGTGATGTGAACAGCACCAACGGCAGCGCGTGCCCGGCTTGGCGGATGCGCGCGGCCAGGGTGCTGCCGTCCATGTCTGGCATGTGCATGTCCAGGATCGCCAGGGCGAACGGCTCGTTGGTCTTGCGCGCGTCATCCAGCCATAGCAAAGCCTGCGCCGGCGCCTCGGTGTCGCGCGCCGTCATGCCCCACTTGGCGGCTTGCAGCGCCAGGATGCGCCGGTTGGTGGCGTTGTCGTCCACCACCAGCAAGCGCTTGCCGGCCAGCGCCGGTTGCGTGCCGCTGATGTTGCGCCGGGCGGGCAGCGAACACAGCGCCGCATCGGCCATCGGCGCACGGATGCTGAAGTTGAAGGTTGAGCCCTGGCCGGGCCCGGCGCTGCGGGCCCACATGCTGCCGCCCATCAACTCGGCCAGGCGCTTGCTGATGGCCAGGCCCAGGCCCGTGCCGCCGTACTTGCGTGTGGTGCTGCTGTCGGCCTGGCTGAAACTCTGGAACAGCCGCCCCATGCCTTCGGCTGACAAGCCGATGCCGGTGTCGCGCACCGCGAAGGTGACCTCCACCGTGCCGTCAGGCCAGGGCGCGCCGGCATTCACGGTCAGCACCACTTCGCCTGCGTGGGTGAACTTCACGGCGTTGGCCAGCAGGTTGAGCAGGATTTGCCGCAGCCGGGTGACGTCACCCATGATGGCTGCCGGCACCTCGCTTTCGAACACATAGGCCAGGTCGAGCTGCTTCTCGGCGGCACGTGAAGCGATCAGGTCGAGCGCTGACTCCACGCACTCGCGCAGGTCGAACGGGTGCAGCTCGACATCCATGCGCCCGGCTTCGATTTTCGAGAAATCGAGAATGTCGTTGATGATGGTCAGCAGCGCGTCGCCGCTGTCGCGGATGGTGGCGGCAAAGTCGCGCTGCTCGTCGTTCAGCGGCGTATCGAGCAGCAGGCCGCTCATGCCGATCACCGCGTTCATGGGCGTGCGAATTTCATGGCTCATGGTGGCCAGAAAATCACTCTTGGCCTGGTTGGCCGCTTCGGCCTGGGCGCGCGCGCCTTGCGCGTTCTTGAACAGGCGCGCATTCTGGATCGCGATCGCCGCCTGGTTGGCGAAGGTTTGCAGCAGCGACAGTTCCTTGTCCGTGAACGGCTTCGGCGGATGGCGCATCACGCAGATCGACCCGATGCCACTGTCCTGCCACAACATGGGCGCGTAGACGACGGAAACGTTGCCGACGCGACTCAACCTGTCCTTGATGTGATGCGGCAAGTCGGGCACCACGGCCAGGTTGGGGATGTGCACGGGCCGGCGTTCACGAATGGCGCGCCCGGTCTGGCTTTGATCCAGCGGCGCTTCGCTGAACCCGGCTTCTTCGGCGATCCAACCGCGCCAGGCCACGCAACGCACGACGGCATCCTCACCCACCACGGCAATGCGCAGTTGGTTGGTGGCAAGCAGGCGCTCGCAGCTGTCGAGGATCTTCTCGAACACCGGCGCGGAATCGGCCACCGAACTGCCGATCACCTGCAGCACTTCGGCCGAGGCTTTCTGCTGCTCCAGCGCCTCTTTCGTTTCGTTAAACAGCCGCGCGTTCTGGATCGCGATCACCGCTTGGTCGGCGAAGGTGCGCAGCAGCGCGATGTCCTTGTCCGAGAACGGTGCGGCGAAGCGCCGGCCGACGAAGATGGCGCCGATGCCGCGGCCCTCCCACAGCAGCGGCACGAAGATGATGGAGCGTGTGCCCACCGACGCGGCGGCGCGGCGCACGTACAGCGGCACGCCGGCACCGTGCTCGACTTCGGGGTTGTGCATCACGCCGCGCGCCGCGATGGCCGAGCCGGTGCCCGATTCGGCGTCCAGGGGAATCGGGAACGTGCGCTCAAACGCCTCGCGGTTCGGCGCCGGCCCTTCATGCGCGGCAAGG
>JANMYI010000303.1:0-3041 GCA_031381955.1 Burkholderiales bacterium | reverse complement strand
CGATGTGGAGCGACTCATCCGCGTGCTGCACCGCCTGGTGGCGGGCGGGCACAGCGTGGTGGTGATCGAGCACGACCTGGACGTGATCGCCGAGGCCGACTGGGTGGTGGACCTCGGGCCCGAAGGCGGCGTTGAAGGCGGCTTGCTGGTGGCACAAGCCACGCCCGAAGGCGTGGTCTGTGCGGCCACTCATACCGGCCAGGCGCTAGGGCCGGTGCTGGCGCGCTGAACCCTCCAGCGGCAATTCAATTCACTGGCCGCGGATGACCACGGTGTGGTCGCGGTAGAGCTCATCGTCGGAGTTCGGCAACGGCGGATAGGGGTAGGGCAGGCCACCGCGGTACTTGAACCAAACCAAGCCATTGGCCTTGTCCTGCCACATCTTGTCGCCAACCGATGCGTGCACCTCGGCCAGGCTGCCCGCCATCGTGTATTGCCTGCCGTATCTGGCCAAGGGTTGCCCCGGCAGGAACTCAGAGGCGTCATGGCCGCCGTACATCGACAAGGCCACGTAGGCGCTGGGCACCAAGGCAGGGTCGAACGCCACCCCTAGCACCACGTTGTCAGTGTCGCGGAAGGCGTTGCCGATGTTCATGCGCACCCATTTCGGCGCGGAGCGGCCCGGGAAACGCACGACAAACTGCCCGGAGGCGCGCGCCGCGAAATGCCTGAACCCATCTGGCCGAGTGCCTGTGCCCACTTCATAGCTGCCCAGCTTCACGCCGCTGCCGGGTTGCTGCCGCTCGATCGACAACGGGGCCTGGAAGTTGTACGGGTTGGAGTCGAAGTCAGTTTGGAACGCGTTGATCCCGAAGTACTGGCCATCGCAGCTCTTGCCGTTCGTACCGGCCGGTGCGACCCACTGACAGTTGGCGCCGGCCGTCAAGAACGGGGTATCGAATACCCAGAACTGCCCTGCTGCGCCCCAATAGGCGTGCGGATCCCAGATGGCACTGGCCAAGGTGGTTTGGGCTCCAACGATGGTGGCCGGATCCACGCTGAACGGCGGAATGCGGTAGCCGGCATGGGTCTGGATCAACCGGTTGCCCGGGTTGCGCATGGTGCCTTTATCGACCGCGGTGATGTAGTAATCGATGGTGTTGAAGGCGCCACTGGCCTGCTTGTCGACATAGGGAAAGGACACCAACGTGTTCCGGTGCATGCTGGCCATGGAGTGATAAGTGGCGAACGCCACCGGCGGCGTGCCCGGCCAAGTCTTCGGCCAGGGTGTCAGGTTGTTCAGGCTGTAACCCACGGCCAGGCCGCGCGTGATGGTGCCGACATCCACCTTGCCTTGAAAGTAGGTGCCAACGTTGTCGGCCGTGATGAATTCTTCATAGTCCGGCAAGGACACCCCATTGGCCAGCGCGCCGTTCATGTTCTTGTAGATCGCGATGCGTTTGAGCATGAAGCGCTGGCGCTCGCCGGCCTCGGCGCCATTCAATGCCGGCGTGTACTGCCGCCCGCCCAAATTGCCCAGGGCATCGATCACCGCCCAACCCAGGGTCACGCCGCCAGTGAAGGAGCTGTGGGCAGTGTTGTATTGAAACAAGCCGAAGGGCGTGCGGTCGGGAATGGTGGGAATGGTGGCCGACTTGCCGACGGGCTTGCTGCCGTATGACAGCCAGAACCCAGGGCCGATGGAGTCGCCACTGTGGTTGCCGCGCACCACGTTGTCGGGGTTGGTCAAGAAAAAGCCTGACGGCCCGGCTTGATAGAGATCTGGGCCCTCATGCAGCTGCAACAACTTGGTGCTGGCCGGGCTGCGCATCAACAGGGCCAGGTTGCCCTCAATGAGGTTGCGCCGCTCACCGCCTTCGAGCATCGCAAAGGCATGGCCTTTGATGTCTTGGCAAACGTTGTTGATGACCTGCACGCCGTTCGTGGCCTGCAGCACGACGCAGCGCTGCGAAGAATTCCAGATGCTGCTGTTGCGCAAGACATGGCCGCTGGCATCGCCAAGCAATTGGCCTTGGTCGTTGTAGCTCAGCCGGTTCCAGTGGAACGGATAGCGATCCACGCGCCCGGACTGCCCGGCGCGGCGGAGCTCCACGCCATCGACGTTGATTTTGCTGGCCAGGCCCGTGACCATCACGTGCGCGCCAAAACCGCGGTCGCGCCAGGCCGCGTCGTCAGCGCCCTGGATCACGATGTTGCGCGACAAGTTGGCCACCGCAGCCCGTTCATCAAGCTCGGTGGGGGCAGGGGTGGCCGGGGGCACGAAGCTCGCATCCGGCGTCAGGCTCATGCCGTTGCTGGTGACGTATTGAAGCTTGCCCCAGCGAAACTTGGCCAGCGGCGCGCCCAGCGTCAGTTGGGCCTGGCTGGCCGCGCTCAGCGGCAGACGCTCGGCATTGGCCACGCCATAGAAGTCGGTCGGGGCCACCACCACGGTGTCGCCGGCATTCCAGCCCGAGACCGTGTCTTTCAGCGTGAGCGACGTGGCGCCGGCGTTCGCATGCTCATTGAGCTTGGTCCAGACCGGCTGCGGGCTGGCACCGAACACGTCAAGCCGGCCGCCACGAACCAGCAGGCCACGCGCCAATCCGCCGTCGGCCGTGGTGGGTTCGACGCCGGTCAAGGTGATGGTCGCCCGTTGCACATAGGGCTGCGTGGCGGTGCCGATTTCCAGTGCGCCAACGACGTCGAGGAAGCCTGCATTCAGCGCCAGATTCACGCGCGCAAAGCGCAGAGTGCCGTCGATGCGCACACCGGCCAGCTCAGGTGGCGAGACATCGAGCGTGATGACCTTGCCGGCAGGCACCACCACGGTGGCGCCGGCGGCTGGCACGCTGCCGCCCCAGGTGGCAGGGTTGGACCAAGCAAACGAGCCGTCGGGCAACTGGCCCGTGGGCGTCGGGGGAGGAGGGGGCGGAGTGGCGCCGCCGCCGCCGCCGCCGTTCCCGCGTCCGTTGTTCGTCGAGGTGCCGGCCAAGGTGTATTGAATCGCTTCTGTGCTGGAATCGGCCAGCCCATTCTTGGCACTTGAAGCGTTGCCATTGCCCGCTGACAAGGCCCGGGCGGTGCGAGCCTCGGTTGGC
>JANMYI010000297.1:0-9913 GCA_031381955.1 Burkholderiales bacterium | reverse complement strand
AAGACCTTCAGCGCCAAACCGGCCGAGGTGAAGCACGAGTGGTTTGTGATTGACGCCACCGACAAGGTGCTCGGACGTGTTGCCAGCGAAGTGGCACTCCGTTTGCGCGGCAAGCACAAAGCCATCTACACGCCTCACGTCGACACCGGAGATTTCATCGTCATCGTCAACGCCGAAAAGATCCGCGTCACCGGCAGCAAGGCCACCGACAAGATCTACTACCGCCACACCGGCTACCCCGGCGGCATTCGTGCCACGTCCTTCAAGGACATGCAGGCCAAGCACCCCGGGCGCGCCATTGAAAAGGCCGTAAAGGGCATGTTGCCCAAGGGCCCACTTGGCTACGCCATGATCAAGAAACTGAAGGTGTATGCCGGTGCCACGCACCCGCATACCGCGCAGCAGCCCAAGGCGCTCGAACTTTAAGGAATGGCGATGATCGGTAACTGGAATTACGGCACCGGCCGGCGCAAGTCTTCGGTGGCTCGCGTCTTCATCAAAAAGGGCAGCGGCCTCATCACGATCAATGGCAAGGCGATCGACAGCTATTTCGGCCGCCAGACCTCAATCATGATTGCGCGCCAGCCGCTTCTGCTGACGAACAACGACGCCGCGTTTGACATCAAAGTCAACGTGCACGGCGGTGGCGAATCAGGCCAGGCGGGCGCGGTGCGCCACGGCATCACCCGTGCCCTGATTGACTACGACACGGCCTTGAAGCCCGATTTGAGCCGCGCCGGCTTCGTCACCCGCGACGCGCGCGAAGTTGAACGCAAGAAAGTCGGCTTGCACGGCGCGCGGCGCCGCAAGCAGTTCAGCAAGCGCTAACACATCCAGGCACCCTGGCGTGCCTGGTGTGTGCTCCGGTGAAATCACTCGCCGGGGCCAGCCGCCAACACCATGCGCTGGAAACTGCTGCGCCGCCGATTTTCCGTCAGTGCCCCGCGTGTCATCGTGCGCAGCCACATGCCTTGGCCGCTGCGTTGGGCGGCCATCGCGTTGGCGCTGGGGTTTTCAGCCGCTGCGGCGCTGTGGGCTTTCGAATTCGGCAAGGAGATCGCCGGGCTGGATCGTAACTCGCGCGACGAGCTCATCGCCTTGCGCCAGGAGGTCGGCCAGTTGCGCGATGAGCGCCAGAAGGCGCAGTCGATCGCCAACACGGCAGAGAGCATGCTCAAAACTGAGCGCGTCGCGCAGGAGCGCCTGGCGCAGCAGTTGCGCAGCGTGGAGTCAGACAACCTCGCGCTGAAGGCGGATCTCGGCTTCTTTGAGCGCTTGTTGCCAGCGGCCAGCGGCGAAGGCTTGGCGGTTCGCGCGTTGCAAGCCGAGCTCAAGGCGCCAGGGCAGATGCGCTACCAGATGCTGCTGATGCAAAGCGGCAAGACGCAGGCCGAGTTCATCGGCCGTTATGAGATTGTCGTGACGGGCCAACTCGAAGGCCGACCCTGGGTCATGGCCGCAGCGCAAGGCGCACAGCCGATCAAGGTGCAGCAATACGCCCGTGTCGAAGGCATGGTGGAGTACCCCGTGGCGGCCGTGGTAAAAGCGGTGCAGGTCAAGGTGCTGGATAACAAAGGCAGCGTTCGTGCCAGTCATACAGTCAAGTTGTGACGTGGCCAGCGGCCTTTCATCGATACTGCATTCGCAAAGGACTCAAGCATGTGGCCAGGTAAGAAGAAGCAGGCTCCGATTCGCAGCCTGGTTTGCGAAGGAACTGTGATCGAAGGCACGCTGCGCTTCATCGACGGCCTGCGCATCGACGGTGAAATAATTGGCGACGTGATCGCTGCCGAGGGTGGGCACAGCATCGTGGTGATCAGCGAAAAAGCCCGGGTGCAGGGCATGGTCAAGGCGGATCATGTGATCATCAACGGCGAAGTCCAAGGCCCGATCCATTGCACGGAGTTGCTCGAGCTGCAACCCAAGGCGCGCGTCACGGGCGACGTCAAATATGAAATGCTCGAAATGCACCAAGGTGCGCTCATCGATGGTGAGATGCGCCCATTGAAATTTGCCGAAAAGCCCGCATTGAAGCTGGCAGCTTCCAACGAAACCTGAACTCCCCAGGAGCCTTGCATGAACGCCCTTGTTGAAAACCTACAGCCGGCCGCCGGCGACATGCCCGCGCCGCTGATTTTTACCGACAGCGCGGCCGACAAGGTGCGCGATCTGGTGGCCGAAGAAGGCAACCCGGAATTGAAGTTGCGCGTCTTCGTGCAAGGCGGTGGCTGTTCCGGCTTTCAGTACGGCTTCACGTTCGACGAAGCAGTGAACGAAGACGATACCCAGATGAACAAGAACGGCGTCACTTTGTTGATCGATGCCATGAGCCTGCAATACCTCATGGGCGCGGAAATTGATTACAAAGAAGACCTTCAGGGCGCGCAGTTCGTCATCAAAAACCCCAACGCCACCACGACCTGCGGTTGCGGCTCCAGCTTCTCGGCTTGAGCTTGTCTTAGCGCGCTGGGTTCAGCGCGCCGGATACAACGCGCCGAGCACGCGCGGGCCCCGCGCACCGGTCACGGCGGGCAGGTTGCCGGCATGGCGCGCGGCAAAAGCCCAGCCCAACCACGCAAAGGCCAATGCTTCCACCTGATCGGGTGGCACACCCCTGGTGGCGGTGCTGGTCACTTGAACGCCGGGCAAGAGGGCGGCCAGGCGCTGCATCAGGTGGGCATTGAACGCACCGCCACCGCACACCAGCAACTCCTGCGTTGCCGCTGCATGCTCGTGCAGCGCTTGCGCCGCGGTGCAAGCTGTGATTTCGGCCAACGTGGCTTGCACGTCGACGGCGACGTGCGGCCCATCGGCCAGGGCGGCATCCAGCCAATTGACATTGAACAGGTCTCGCCCGGTGCTTTTTGGGGGTTGGCGCTGGAAGAACGGTTCGGCCAGCAGCCGTTGCAGCAGTGTGGTGTCGATCTGCCCGCTGGCGGCCCAACGGCCTGCCGCATCGAACGCTGCGCCGGTGTGGCGCAGGCACCAGGCATCCATCAACGCATTGCCTGGCCCGCAATCAAAGCCACCTACCTCGCCGCTAGATGGCAGCAGGGTCAGATTCGCCATGCCACCGATGTTGAGCACGGCCAGCGACATACCGGCGCGCGCAAACGCGGCATGGTGAAACGCTGGCACCAGGGGAGCACCTTGCCCGCCGGCCGCCACGTCGCGGCGACGAAAGTCGCAGATCACGTCGATGCCGCACAGCTCGGCGAACAGCGCGCCATTCATGAGCTGAACGGTGTAGCCCAGGCCATCGAATTCGCCGGGCCGGTGGCGCACGGTCTGGCCATGCGCGGCCACGGCCCGCACCGCTGAGCTGGCAACCCCGGCGTCGAGCAGCAACCCCGTGACAACGCCGGCATACGCCTGCATCAGACCGTTGGTGGCCAGCGCGGCGCGGTGTATTTCGTTTTCGGCAGCCTGGTTCAGAGCCAGCAAGTCACGCACCAACTCAGCGTTGAAGCCGGCGTGCCGGTGCGCCAGTGTCTTGGGCACACCGTGCTGCGAGAACTCAGCCAGCACGGCATCGACCCCGTCCAGCGCGGTGCCCGACATCAAGCCAATGAAAAGCAACATGGTGTGCCCCGCGCCGCGTGCTTAACCGCAGCCTCGAGCCGCGCGGACTACTCGAGCTGCTCGCGCGCGCCGGACAACGACGCGGCCATCTGCAACTGTGCCTTCACTTCCGGCAGTTGCTGCGCAAAGCGCGCTTTGCTGGCGGCATCAACCAGGTTGGTGTCAGCGGCCGTGGCCAGTTGCAGCGGGTCTTGGTGCACGCCGCGCACGCGGAACTCAAAGTGCAAGTGGGGCCCAGTGGCATAGCCGGTGGCACCCACAGCACCGATGCGCTGGCCTTGCTCGATGCGTTGGCCGATCTTCACGTCGATGGCGCTCAAGTGCGCATACAGCGTGCTTCGCTCTTGGCTGTGTCGAACCTGCACCACGTTGCCATAGCCATTCTGCCGACCGGCAAATTCAATCACGCCGTCGCCGACAGTGCGCACGGCCGTACCCTGGGGTGCGCCGTAGTCCACACCCAAGTGGGCGCGCCAGTTGTTCGACAACGGGTGCTGGCGCATCGCGAAACCCGAGGTCATGCGCGAAAACTCCAGTGGGCTGGCGAGGAAGGCGCGCTTGCGGCTGCGCCCGTCAAAGCCGAAGTAGCTGCCGCGGCCTTCTTGGCCACCGGCAAACCACATCGCTTGGTGCGCCCGCCCCTTGTTCACAAATTCCGCAGCCAAGACCTTGCCCGCGGCATTCAGCCACGCAGCAGGCTCACCATCAGCGGTCAAGGTTTCGTAGATGACATTGAAGGTGTCGCCCTTGCGCAACTCGCGGTGAAAGTCGATTTCGCTGGCAAAGATCTCCGTCAATTGCGTGGCCACGCCGTCAGGAATGCGGGCGTCATCGGTGGCCGCAAACAGGCTGCTGCGCACCGTGCCGCTGCCCAGGCGCACCGCCCGGCCCAGTGCCACGCGCTCGCTGCGGGCTTGCCATTGCACACCCTCACGGCCCACGGTCAACCGCGTGAAATGGGTGCTGGCCACCTCGGTGTCATCGGGCGCGAAGCGGGCCACCAGTTCGACCAGTTCGCCGCGGTCGCTGGCGCGTGCCAGCACCAGCTTGCCGGCGCGGCCTTGAAGCAGGGCGCGTGCCACCCCGTCATTGCGCAAGAACGCCGCAGCCTCCGCATCTTGCACACCCAGGCGCTTGAGCAGGCTGGCCGCAGAATCGCCCGCACGGGTCTTGTCGCTGCGCGACAGCACCAAGCGGTGCTCAGCCAGCGCTTCGGCCTGGGCCGGCAGACCAACGGGCTCGAGGTCTTGCAACAACAGCGTTTGGGCGATGTTGTCGTTACCCAGTGCAGGCGCCACGGCCAGCGCCGCCGCACCAAAGCCACCGAGCGTGAACAACATGGCAGCCATAAGCCGGCCCGGGTGAGCCTGCAAGACAACGTTGATGCTGACCAATGCGCGTTCGAGACGATCCAACAATTTCATTCTTGTGCGAGCGGCGGAGCCCGGTCTGCGGCAGTTCGGTGCCTGGCCCCAACCGGGGCGGCGCGGTGGCGATGGCCACTAGAATCGAAACTGCCCTGTGAGCCGGCTGCAAGCCGGCACTTTTGCGAGCGGCGGAGTATACCTTTCGCCCCCCTGTGCCGGTTCAGGCGCCAGACCCCGGAAAACCCCCGAAATGTCCGATAACGCCGCCCCGGCCCAGCCCGACTTTCCCGTGACCGACCGCGTTCGCCACGCCATGGCCACCACGCTTCGCCATTGCGAGGAGTTGCTGCCCCAGGCCGATTGGCTGCGCAAACTGGCGCGCGCTGAAGCCACCGGCCGGCCGCTGCGCATCAAGCTCGGGCTGGATCCCACGGCGCCCGACATCCACATCGGCCACACCGTGGTGCTCGACAAACTGCGTCAGTTGCAAGACCTTGGCCACACGGTCATCTTCCTGATCGGCGACTTCACCTCGATGATCGGCGACCCCTCGGGCCGCAACGCCACGCGCCCGCCGCTCACGCGCGAGCAGATCGAAGCCAACGCGGCCACGTATCGCCGCCAGGCTGACCTGATCCTCGACCCCGAAAAGACCGAGCTGCGCTACAACAGCGAATGGAGCGACCCGCTGGGCGCGCGCGGCATGATCCAGCTGGCCTCGCGCTACACCGTGGCGCGCATGCTTGAGCGCGACGATTTCACCAAGCGCCTGAAGGCCAACGCGCCGATCAGCGTGCACGAGTTGCTCTACCCGCTGATGCAAGGCTATGACTCGGTGGCGCTGAAGAGCGACCTCGAACTCGGCGGCACCGACCAGAAATTCAACCTGCTGGTGGGCCGTGCCTTGCAGCAGGAATATGGCCAGGAGCCGCAGTGCATCCTGACCATGCCGCTGCTCGAAGGGCTCGATGGCGTTGAGAAGATGAGCAAGAGCAAGGGCAACTATGTCGCCATCACCGAGGCACCCAACAGCATGTTTGCCAAGCTGCTGTCGATCAACGACGTGTTGATGTGGCGCTATTTCGATTTGCTGTCGCAGCGGCCAAGTGCCGACATCGCCGGCCTGAAGGCCGAAGTCGCCGCCGGGCGCAACCCGAAAGACGCCAAGGTGGCGCTGGCGCGCGAAATCACATCGCGCTTTCACGGCGCTGCCGCTGCCGAAGCTGCGGTGGCTGACTTCGAACTGCGCGCCCGTGGCGGTGTGCCCGACGACATCACCGAGCTGGCCTTCAGCGGGGCGCCCATCAGCATTGGCAATCTGCTGCGCCAGGCCGGGCTGGCGCCTTCGTCCAGCGAAGCCCTGCGGCTGGTGGATCAAGGCGGTGTTCGCATTGACGGCGCGGCGGTCAGCGACCGTGGGTTGAAGCTGCCCAGCGGCACCTACGTGCTGCAGGTGGGCAAGCGCAAGTTCGCGCGCGTCACGCTCACCGCCTGAAGCGCCGGCGCGCCGCTACACGGCTGCGTTGATCGTTGCCGGGCGTGAACAGCATGCTGCACCGGACAATTCGCCCATGCAGATCAGCTCATGCCTGAAGCTTTCAGTGGCCGTGGCCTTGGCCACGATTGCCATGAAGACGGCGGCGTGGTGGGTCACCGGCTCGGTCAGCCTGGCCTCTGACGCGCTGGAATCGCTGGTCAACCTGGCCGGTGCGATATTCGCCCTGACCATGGTGACGGTGGCCGCCCAGCCGCCCGATGACGAGCACCCCTTCGGCCACCACAAGGCCGAGTACTTCAGTGCCGGCTTCGAAGGCGTGCTCATCTTGTGCGCCGCCGTGGGCATCATCTGGGCCGCGGCCATGCGCTTGCGCTCGCCGCAACCGCTGGAGTCGCTGGGCCTGGGGCTGGCGTTGTCGGTGGTGAGTTCGGCCCTGAACGGTGCCCTGGCTTACGTCATGCTGCACAAGGCGCGCGAGCATCGTTCGGTGGCTTTGGAGGCCGATGCCCGCCACCTCTACACCGATGTGTGGACATCGGTCGGCGTGGTCGCCGGCCTGCTGGCCGTGAAGGCCACGGGCTGGTTGTGGCTCGACCCGGTGGTGGCCATGGCCGTGGCCGCCAACATCGTGCGCGAAGGCTATGGCCTGGTGCAGCGCAGCACCCAGGGGCTGATGGACCAGGCGCTGGAGCCCGAGCAGCGCTTGCGCATCGACACCACGCTGGCCGAGTTCAGCCACCAGGCGATCCGCTTTGACCATGTCAACACCCGGCGCGCGGGCCAGCGCTGCTTTGTTGACCTGCATATGCACATGCCGGGCGGCTGGTCGCTCAGCCGCGCCGCGGCGCTGCGCGTTTCTGTCGAGCAGGCCTTGATGAGTGCCGTGCCGGGCTTGCGCGCCACCATTCAATTGCTGCCGATGGATGTGGAAGCCCATTTCAACGACCCGAAAGACCCGTTGTGATGGCGCTGGTGCAGCGTGTGGCGCGGGCCCACGTTGAGGCGTCAGGCCAAACCGTTGGCTCAATAGGACAAGGCCTGCTGGTGCTGCTGTGTGCCCAGCCCGGCGACACGCCGGCACACGCCGAGCGCTTGCTGGCCAAGCTGCTGAAACTGCGCATCTTCAGCGACGCCGCGGGCAAGATGAACCTCAGCGTTCAAGATGTGCACGGCGGCCTGCTGCTCGTGTCGCAATTCACCCTGGCGGCCGACACCTCGGCCGGCAACCGGCCGAGCTTCACCGCCGCTGCGGCGCCATCCCTGGCCTTGCCGTTGTATGAGCACATGGTGCGCCGCGCCCGCGAGCTGCATGCTGATGTCGCGTGCGGCGTGTTCGGCGCGGACATGCAGGTTCATCTGGTCAACAACGGGCCGGTGACGATTCCCCTGCTTGTGCTGTGACGTGAAAGTGGCCACCGCCCGGTGGCCACATCGATGCGGAGCTTCAGCCAGTGCGCAGGCACTGGCAAACGTCCTCAGTCGGCGTACTGCCCCGCCGCCTTGATCGCCGGGCCCCACTTGGCGATCTCGGCTTCGACAAACTTCTTGTGCTCAGCGCTGTTGATGCGGGTGTCGGTGATGATCACGGCGCCCAGTGCTTCCTGGCGCTTGATGAATTCAGGGTCTTTCAAGGCGATGCGCAACGCTGCGCTGAGCTTGTCAGTCGCCGCCTTGGGCGTGCCCTTGGGCGCATACATGCCGTGCCAGATGCTGACGTTGAAGCCCTTCAAGCCGGCCTCATCAAGCGTGGGCAGCTTGGCCAGGGCAGGCATGGTCAAGCGCTTGGCGCTGGTCACGGCAAAAGCCTTGATCTTGCCGCCTTCAATCTGCTGCGTGGTGTTGGTGGTCTGGTCGCACATCAGGTCAACCTGGCCGCCAAGCAGGTCGGTCATGGCCGGGGCCGTGCCCTTGTACGGCACGGTCGTCATGTCCACCTTCACGGCCTGCTGGAACAGCAGCCCGCACAAGTGCGAGGCCGCGCCCAGGCCGGCGTTGGCCAGGTTGATCTTGCCCTTGTTGGCATCGATCCACTTCATCAACTCGGCAAAGGTGTTGGCCGGCAGCGTGGCGCGGCCCACCAGGGTCATGGGCACTTCGTTGACCATGCCCAGGTACTCAAAGTCTTCGAGCGTCTTGTACGGCATGTTGCGGTACAGCGCGGGCGACGTGGCCATGCCGATGTGATGCAGCAGCACGGTGTAGCCATCGGGCGCGGCGCGCGCCACCTTGGCCGCACCCAGCGTGCCGCCGGCGCCGCCCACGTTTTCAATGATCACGGTTTGCTTCAGCGGCACACGCAGCGCCTCGGCCAGGTCACGCGCCACCTTGTCGGTGGGGCCGCCGGCCGCAAAGGGCACAACGATGGTGATGGGCTTGTCGGGGTATTCGGCCCAGGCCGGCGTCGCCGCCACGAGGGTGAGAGCAGCAAGCAGCAGCTTGTTCATGTCGAGTCCTTGAGAGTTGGCGCGGTTGACGCAATTCGGCCCAGGCCGCGCGATGAGATCACCATGGTAGACAACGCCCCATGCGCGGCCATGACGGATAACACGTATCGACCCGTTCTGGTTGACTGCCGCAAGGCACGGCTGGCGCCACCGCACAATGGTGCGTGCCGGCACTGAACTGGCAACCCCACTCTGGAGACCCCCGCATGAGCAACCGCCGCCGCTTCATTCAACACTCGGCCGCCGCCGCTTCCACCCTGGCTTTCCCGCTCATCGGCGGGGCGCAGCCCAAGGCGGTGAAGGTGGGCATCCTGCACCCGGTCACCGGGGCGCTGGCGTTCTCGGGCCAACAGTGCCGCGAAGGTGCCTTGATGGCCATTGAAGACATCAACAAAACCGGCATCAAGAGCCTGAGCGGGGCCAAGCTCGAAGTGCTGCTGGGTGACGCGCAAAGCACACCGCAAGCTGGCACGGCCGAGGTGGAAAAAATGAACGAGGCTGGCGTATCCGCCATCGTCGGCGCCTACGCCTCGGCCATTTGCCTGGCCACCACTCAGGCCGCAGCCAAGTACAACCTGCCGCATGTGGTGGATGTGGGCGTGGCCGACCAGATCGTGCAGCGCGGCTTGAAAAACACCTACCGCTTCGGCCCCGGTTATGCCACCTGCGCGCAGGTGGCCATGGCCAACCTGCATGTGCTCAACACCGTGGCCGGCAAGCCGGCCAAGAGCGTGATGATCATTCACGAAGAGAGCCTGTTCGGCTCCGGCACGGCCAACCTGCTGGCGCGTGAACTGCCCGGTTATGGCTTTGAGGTCAAGGAAGTGGTGAAGCACGCCAACCCTACGCGCGACTTCAACAACATCGTGCTGCGCATGAAGGCGGTGAACCCAGACATCGTCATCCCGGCCAACTACTACCACGAATACGCGCTGCTGGTGCGCACCATGCAGCAGCAAAAGGTCATGCCCAAAGCCATCTACTCGGTGCTGGGCGGGGCGGCGTCAAGCTTCAAGTTCTTG
>JANMYI010000281.1:0-5532 GCA_031381955.1 Burkholderiales bacterium | reverse complement strand
TTTCATGATCGACGCCGGTTCCACCGGCCTGGCGATCCTGGCCAATTTCTCCGAGCAGTTCGTGCTCTCGGACGACGATCGCGAAGTGCTGACGAAGCTGATCCTCGAACACGTGGCCGGCCGCGTGCCGGTGATCGTGACGACCACGCATTTCGGCACTCGCGTTTGTGCCGAGCGTTGCCAGCGCGCGCAAGATCTGGGCGCGGCGATGGTGATGGTGATGCCGCCCTACCACGGTGCCACCATCCGCGTCGGCGAGGCGCTGATCCACGAGTTCTCTGCGCGCGTGTCCGACACGATCCGCATCCCGATCATGATCCAGGACGCGCCGGTGGCCGGCACACCGCTGTCGGCGGCCTTCCTCGCCCGCATGGCGCGCGAGATCGAGAACGTGCGTTACTTCAAGATCGAAACCGCGGGCGCCGCGACCAAGCTGCGCGAGTTGATCGCCCTCGGCGGTGACGCGATCGAAGGGCCGTGGGACGGCGAGGAAGCGATCACCTTGCTGCCCGATCTCGATGCCGGCGCAACAGGATCGATGACCGGCGGCGGCTACCCCGACGGCATCCGCCGCATCATCGATGCCTATGCCGCGGGCCGGCGCGAAGACGCGATCGCCGAGTACACGCGCTGGCTGCCGCTGATCAATTACGAGAACCGCCAAGGTGGCATCCTGACCGCCAAGGCGTTGATGAAGGCAGGCGGCGTGATCGCCTGCGAGGCGCCGCGGCATCCGTTCCCGGCGATGAACCCTGCCGTGCGGGCAGGCCTGCTGGAGACCGCGCGGCGGCTCGACCCGCTGGTGCTGCGCTGGGGGCTGTAGGCCGACGCCGCCCCCAGATAAGTGAAGGCTGCAGGAGCGACGCCTCTTCGGCACTCACCGCTTCGCCATCAGCACCCGCATGTGCCCGATGCCCATCAATGGCACCGGCACTGAGCGTATGCGTGGGCTGACGGCGTCGTCTTCAGAACGCCAGGCGCAAGCCGACAGTGAGACCGCGCCCCGGCAAGGGTGCCAGCGCACGCACCGTACCGATCGTGCTCGCGCTGTAGGCCAGCTTGTTGCCGACGTTCTGCAGCTTCACGAACAGCAGCGCGTCGCGCTCGGCCAGGATCAGCGCATAACTCGCCGACAGGTTGACCAGCGTCCAGCCTGGGGTGGCTACATCGGTGGCCGGGACACGGTCCTGCGCACTGGCATGCTGCACCTCGGCGCGTGCGGTCCAGGCACCCTGAACCAGGTTCACGCCCACCGTTGCGCGACGCGGCACCAGCCGCGGCAGCGCTTCGCCGCTGTCCTTGTTGCTGCCACGCACGATGTCGAGCTTGGTATCGAGGTCGACGGTGCGCACGCCCTCCATCGCGCGCCAGGTCCCTTCAAGCTCCAGGCCATAGAGGCGCGCCCGCACTCCCCGGAAGGCAAAGATGGGGAAACTGTCGCCTGCGTCGCCGACAAAGTCCGGCTCGCCCGTGGCCGTCAGGGCGATGTAGTTGGCGAAGCGACTCTCGAAGACGCCCACCTTGACGCGATGGGCTCCCGCCTTCCAGCCCAGCGCGAGGTCGAGGTTGCGGCCACGCTCGGGGTCCTGCTGCGGGTCGCCACGCTCGTAGACGCTGGTGGCGGCATGAACGCCGTTGGCATAGAGCTCGTAGCTCGTCGGCGCCCGCTCGGTGTACGACAGGTTCGAGGACAGCTGCCACCGCGGGCTCAGGTTCAGCACGGCGCCGAGCGACGCACTGCGCGGCGAGAACTTGCGCTCCTGCGGCGGGCCGAACTGCGGATCGGCCCCGGCCGCATCGCCTTCGGAACGCACCCGCACCTGCTCGGCGCGAACGCCCGCGCTGACATGGCCGCTGTCGCCCCAGGTCCAGCGCTCCAGCAGGAAGGCGGCGGCCTGGCGGGTGCGCGTCGACGGCACGAAGGCCTCCTCGCCCAGTGCAGAAAAGCGCGACGACTCGAACTGCATCCCAACCGTGCCCTCGATGCGACCTGCACCCACGGACAAGGCCTTGTGCACCGCCTCGACCCGCGCGTCGCTGCCGCGGGTCTTGAAGGTCGTGCCCACCGCACCGTCGCCCTCGATCTCCTGGTGCTGGTAATCGGTGCTGGCAGCTTGGCCGCGCAGCGTCGTGATGAAGCCGTCGGGCGACCGCAGTTCGCCAGCGAGCGAGAACTTGTCGCGGCGCATCTGGATCGTGATGTCGTCCTCGGCGACGATGCCGTAGTCGTTGCGGTAGGTATCGACACTGGCCCCGAGGTAGCCGCGGTCCCACACCAGCGACCCGCCCACGGCACCGCCATGGGCCCGGCTGGCCGAGTTGGCGACGCGCGTGCGGCGCTCCGTGCTGCCGTCTTCCAGCGGCCGGTCGAAGGTCGGCACCCGCAGGTCGTCGGTCTTGCGCCCGAAAACGTCGGCGTGCAGCGCGAAGCCGTTGCCGCCGGTCTCGACCAAGGCCGACACGGCACGCTCGCCGGCGGCACCGCCGAAGCGGGTTTCCTGTGCACCGGACACCCCCGCGATCCGCGCCTTGGGAATGCGGTTGTCGATCGCGTTGACGACGCCGCCCACCGCACTACCGCCGTAGAGCAGCGCGGCCGGACCGCGCAGCACCTCGATGCGCTCGACCACCATCGGGTCGATCGGCACGGCATGGTCGAAGCTCAGGCTCGATGCGTCGAGCGACGCGCCGGCATTGCTCAGGACGCGGATGCGGTCACCGTCCTGGCCGCGGATCACCGGCCGGTTGGCGTTGGGACCGAAGTAGCTGGACGACACGCCGGGCAGGCCGTCAAGCGTCTCGCCGAGCGAGCTGCCGCGGCGCAGGACCAGTCCGTTGCCCGACAGCACCGACGACGGTGTGGCCACTTCGCCGCTGCCCAGGGGATTGCCGGTGACGACGACAGTCTCTAGTTTCTGCTGCGCCCACGCAGGCGCGGCGGCGGCCAACAGGGCCGCCCAGATGGAAGGTTTCATGCACAAGTCCTCGCCGACCCCAGGGGCCGGCATCAAGCAAAGGGATGCCAGCGACGCAGACGCGCTGGCTGACGCTTGGAGAACTCAGGCCCGGGGCGGGCCGCGTGCTTCGTAGGCCCGCCATACGGGGCCAGGGCCGATCGACGGTGCCGCCGTAGCCACCGGCAGGGCTGCAGGAGGCAGGCAGGTGTCCGATGCGGGCTCGCCGCCTGGCGCCTGCCCGGCGAGCAGGTGGTCGACCAGATGGCACGCGGGCGTGCCGGCGTGGTGGCCCCAGGCGTGATCGGTATCGGCCGAAACCGCAACGGCTGCACGCGCCCGCGCATGGGCGATCGAGTGGGCCAGAACCGTCCACTGCCCCAGCAGCAGCGCCAGCAAGGCCACGCCGACAAGGCGGCGTGTGGCGTTGCGATGGCGCAGTGGATTCATGGGCAGCGAGGGTTCTGCATGGCCTAGCAGGATAACAGCGGACGGGTGGGCGAGCAGGTCGCGGAGGACGGCTTCGGCAGCTACCCGCGCTCGACTTTTAGACAGACGCGGCTCGCGTTGCCAATCATCGTTGTTGACGCCGGCGCCTTGCTAACCAGCGGCGCCGATACTCGCTTGAGCGCCATGCCGGTCATAAGGGCCCATACGCCGAGTCCGGCGTATGGGCCCGAGCCACGGCATCGGCTTCGACACCGCGGCTATCGAACTGCCGCTGCCCGCCTATGCCGAGTCGCCGGGTCTGAAAGGCCGGATCTTCTGGCGCTAGGCCCTGAACCCGCACTCGGCGCTGATCCCGGCAATCGCGGCCGGTTGGGTCGAGTCGGTGTACTCGTTTGGCTGCACGCTCGGCGTGGAACGCTGCGTCGCGATGCGCCCCGATTGGCTACTGTCTAGTGATTACCTTGCGGGCGCCTCCTGCGCATGGATTGCGAGATGAGATGCCAGGAAGCTGCTCGTCGCCAGCGCCAGGAACTGGCCGTTATGCAAGTCTTGCCAAAAGGCCGACAACCGCCGGCCACCCCCAACGCAAGAATCAACCGAGCCACGCGCAAAATCCGATTCTCCCCGAGGGCCCTAACATGACGCTTCGCACGCTGCAAATCGATGACTCGCTATTCCAATACGTGCTCGCCCATTCGGTGCGCGAGCACCCTGCGCAGGCGGCCCTGCGCGAGGCCACCCGAACGCATCCCCACGCCGGCATGCAGATCGCGCCCGACCAGGGCCAGTTCATGGCCTTGCTGGTCAAGCTGCTGGGGGCGCGGCGCACGATCGAGATCGGCACCTTCACCGGCTACAGCGCGCTGGCGGTGGCGCTGGCCTTGCCCGACGATGGGCGCGTGCTGGCCTGCGACATCAGCGACGAGTACACGCGCATCGGCCGGCCGTTCTGGCAGCAGGCCGGCGTGGCGCACAAGATCGAACTCGTGCTGGCGCCTGCACTGCAGACACTCGACGCGCGGCTGGCGGCCGGCGAGGCAGGCGCCTACGACTTCGCCTTCATCGACGCCGACAAGTCGAACTACGACGCCTACTACGAGCGTTGCCTTGCGCTGGTTCGCGCCGGCGGGCTGATTGCCTTCGACAACATGCTGTGGGGCGGCGCCGTGGCACGCCCGCCGCGCGATGCCGACACCGCCGCCTTGCAGGCGCTGAACGCCAAGCTGCAGCGCGACGAGCGCATCGACCATGCGCTGCTGACGGTGGGCGACGGCCTGGCGCTGGCGCGCAAGCGCTGAGCGGCCGCGCCGCCCGTGCCCGCCGCGGCGGGCACAGTTCGCCGCTCACCCGGGCGCGTCCAACTGCCGTTTCCAGGTTGAAATTTGCTCGCAGGCGATGGGGATGCGGTCCGATTGCAGCGCCGCTTCGAGCGTGGCCAGGGGTACAGCTCGGCCATTTCGGCGGCCAGGGCCTGGGCGTTTCGCTGCGTGCCACCAGCCGCTGGGTGGCCTCGGCGGCAAGGTTCAGCGCCAGGCCCCAGCAGCCGCGCTGGCGGTGAATGCGCAGCATGGTGCGCGCGGTCAAGGCCAGTTCCTGGCCGCGCATATCCGTCTCACGCACGGCTTGCCAAGCGCGTTCGGTGGCGGCGTCGGCCGCGCTCACTTCGCCAAGGTCGAGCTGGTTAAGAACCTGGTCAACGAGCGAGGTCGCCAGGTCCACCGGGGCGCCGTTTTCGATCAGCCAGGGCAGGCTGCGCTGCTGCTGCGCCAGCACCAGCCGGGCCTGCCCCAGCTTGCGCAAGATGCCGAGTTTGGACGCATCGGTGATCAGCGCCAGCCGCTCCAGCCCGATCGAGCGTTGCAAGGCGGCGCAGGCCGACAACTGTTCAACGGCCTCGCGCAAGCGGCCCGCCACCGATGAGCGCCAGGCCTTGTCGTAAAGGCATTCGGCTTCGACCAATTGGTCGCCACAGGCAATCGCCAGCAACTGCGCGTCGGCCATCATTTGCGTTGAAGCGACATGGCCGCCGTGCAGGTACAGGCTGCCGGCCTGAAGAACGGTGAGGCGGGCGCGCTGCGACGCCGTGCGCACCAGCGGCCCCAGCCGGCTGACGACGGCATCGAAGTCG
>JANMYI010000274.1:0-6656 GCA_031381955.1 Burkholderiales bacterium | reverse complement strand
CGCTCATGCACAGGCCGTGGATCAGCACCATCGGCTTGGAGGTGGCTTGGGGCAACTTGCGCGTTGCCGCCCGATCCAGCGCCTGGCCGCCGCAGCGCAAAGTCATGCTGATGGCCAGGGGGTTGGCCGTGGCGGCCAGGCTGTCGCCCATCACGCCGTTCAGCACCGCCACCGCCGCCTCGCGGCCGGGCGTTTCGGGCCGTTGCGCTTCGAGCGGGTCGAACAGCGGCTGCAGTGCCGCCAGCGGTGCGTCCAGGCCCTTGGCAACGAGCCGCGTGATGCCTTCGATGCTGTTGTAGACAAGACCCGTGATGCCGCGTGTGCGACCCGCAGCCGGCACGCCGGGCAGGCCGAGTGTGCCCAGCACGGCCTGGTGCACCCCTTCAACGATGCGGTTGATGCCCAGGACGCTTTGCGTGGCCAGCTTGGCCGCAGCGCGGGCGTCGGCCGCGCGCAGATGCTTGATGGCACCCCTGGCGGGCTTGTTGCGGGGCAGTTCATTCATGGTTGAGATGTGCCGCTCGGATTGAGGTCGGCGCTGCCAGCGGCCGGGAGGCGGCCCGGCCAGCGCAGGCTCGTAACGGGCCATGAGTTTGCCCTTGTCGCCCAGGTCGCCATCACCAGCGCAACGGGCAGCGATCGATCACCCACGAAGCGAATGCCCGCCATGACCAAACCACCCGCGGCAGCCAGGGCCAGCAAGAGGGTGGAAGCCAGCAGGATGTGTGCAGGATCCGTGATGTGCTCCTGTTGCGCGGTTCCGGCTGACCCGCTGGTTTTAGAGCGACTTCAGGTACTGCGTCAGGTCAGCCATCTGCGCGGCCGTCAGGCCCAACGCGCGCCTGGTGTTGTAGGTCTGAACCACGGCGTCCAACGTGGCAGCCGTGCCGTTGTGAAAGTACGGCGCGTGCTGCCACAGCCCCTTCAACGGCGCGGTTCGGTACTGCTTGGTCGCGCTGCGCGAAGCATAGCTGGGTGCGCCGTTGGGTTCGGGCTCGCTCACGGCGTCGCTGGGAGGGTGCAGGCGTGAGTTGGCGTCGGTGAACTTGTCGCCGCTGTGGCACGTCACGCACTGCCCGGCGTTGTTAAACACCAGCTTGCCGCGCGCGGCGGCCACGGCGTCGAAGCTGCCCGCGGGCGGTGGCGGCGCAGCCAAGGTGAGTTGGTAGGCTTGCAGGGCCGGCAGCTTGGCGCTGATCAAGTCATCCGTTCCGTTGGTAACCTTGACCCCCGTGCGCGGCTCGGCAAAGGAGCCGTGCCCACCCATCTGGGTCACGCCGACATAGCGGTTCCAGTAGGCCAGGTCGTCGCCATCACCGGTGGAGATGATCTTGCGGATGCCGTCCAGCCCGTATGCCGGCGGAATGACCTGGGGGCCGTTCTGGCCGTCGAGGTTGAAGCGTGGGTCGTACTTGCCGGGGCCCCAGGAGTTGTAGACCGCCTTGACCGGTGCGCTCAGCGCCGGCGACAAGGCGATGATCGCCCCGGCGTTGAGCTCCCGGTTGGGCCAGCCATCAAGCCGCTTGCCGATGCCCGGCGCGAACGAGTTGCCGACGGTCGAATGACACAGCGCGCAGGTCACACCCACCCGTGTCAGCGTGTCCACGCCATTGTTGGTCTCGACCGTGCCCTTCAGCCCGACCACCGCGTTCAGCTTCAGCAGGGCCACCGTGGTGCCGGGGCTCTTCAGATCGACAGAGCCGTTCTGGATTCCCGCCACCACCGCCGCCGGCAACGCTTCGGCATCGACCTTGAGCCCCACCGCCAGCGCCGTGGTGGGGTCAACGGCTGTGCGGATCACCTCATGCATGCGCAGTGCATCGGTCCATTGCGTCTCATCGCCAAACGTGTCGAAACGGAAGACTTGCTTGCCCTGTTCCACCAGGGCCGCCTGTTCGGCGGGCGACGGGCCGGAGTTGCCGCCACAGCTCACCGACAACGCTGTTGCCACACACAAGGCAACCGCAGCCCCTTGACGCATCCGCCGTGCTGGCTGTCGCTGATGGCGTGGGCTTGCCGCCGCCAGCGTGTGCGCGCCAGCGTGTTCGCGTGTGTTGCCGAGGCTCATGGGAACTCCTGGTCAATGGCCACTGCCAATCGGGCGCCAGGGAAAACTTGTGCATCGATGGAACGCGCTTTGCGAGGCAGGTCGCAGCAGCACCTTGCGCCGACTTGCCCGCTGCGTCTGTGCGCTGACGCACCAGCGGGCGCGGCCACCAATCGTGATACACCGTGCTGCCCAGGAGTTGACGCCATGATTGAACGCAAACAGCCTGAACCCGGCGCGATGGCCACTGCCCTGCCCGGCCATTCGGCGCCCAACGCCAGCTTCGAAGTGCCGCTGGAAATGCTGGGGGCCTGCCACCACCGCATCGAGCGCCAATGCGCCACGCTGCGCCGGCTGGTCGCGCACCTGGCCAGCCAAGGTGCCCATGACGAGGCCCGCACCGCAGCGGCGGCGGTGATGCGCTACTTCGACAGCGCGGCGTTGCATCACCACGCCGACGAAGAACAAGACCTGTTCCCGGCGCTGATTGAATCGATGGCCGGCTCAGACGCGGTGTGCCTGCGCGGCTTGATCGACGGTCTGGTGGCCGAGCATCGCGAACTCGAGGCGCACTGGCTGCGGGTGCGCAGTGCGCTGGAGCGGGTGGTGGCCGGCGATGGCAGCACGCTCACCGGCACGGCGGTCGAGGCCTTGGTGCGCTTGTACGAGCAGCACATCGAACGCGAAGAACGCGAACTGCTGCCCATGGCCGCGCGGTTGTTGAGCGACGATACGCTGCAAAAACTTGGGCGCGCAATGCGCCAACGGCGCGGCATTGATGCGGTGGCGTAGCGGTTCAGGCCTTCGCCAGAGCTTGCTGCAAACTTGATTTGTTGCAGCAATCCGGGCAGCGCAACAGGCGCTGCCCGGAGGTTCCAACAGCAACAGCCAGGACGACAGCTCAGTCGTCGTCGCGCCCATGATGGTGGGGGTGATCGTCTGGCACGGGCGCCAGGCGCATCACCACGCCCGTCGTGCCGAACGGCGTTCAGGTGACGTTGCCGGTGACGTACACCTCACCTCTGGCGTCTTCACCAAACCCCAGCACGGCCAGGTTGGGTGCATTGCTCGGCGTGATGAAGAACTCCCGAATCGCGCGCAGATGGCCGCTGCTGCTGTTCGCGCTGAAGTGGAACAAGCGGCCATAGTCGTGCGGCCCGTTGGGGAACTTGAACAGGCGCGAATAGTCGCCAAAGATGTAATGCCCTTGCAGCGCGCGCATGCGCTGGCCACGGTAGACGAAGCCGCCGATCACCGAATGCCCTTCCAGGTGGGTGTCGTACTGGGCCCAGCGGGTTGCTCAGGTTCTGTACGTTGCCGTTCAAGCCGTGCCCGACCATCGGGCCGCCAATGAAGGGGTGGCCGTCGCGGTCGTCGGCGCCACCGCCGTCGCCCAGCCCCAGGTAGAGCATGTTGTCAGGCCCAAACACCAGGTCACCGCCGTTGTGGTTCAACTGGGCTTGTCGATGCGCAACACCACGCGAGGTGAACCCACGACGCCACCCTGATTGCGCCACTCGACCACCACGCTTTGGTGGTCGGGCGCGATGCCCGCCGGCATGGTGGTGGGCAGCGTGGCAGGCCCCGCGTTCGGCACCGACAAGAAGGTGTAGAGCAAGCCGTTGCGCTGGCGTTGCGGGTGGAAGGCCAAGCCGAGCAAGCCGCGCTCGTCGTAGGTGTTGGGGCCAAGTATGCCCAGGGTGACCATGAGGCTCGACAGGTCCATGAACGGCACCTGACCCGGTGGGTTTGCCACATCAGCCGGCAAGGTGGCACCCGGCCCAATGTTCACGCGCCAGATCTTGCCCGGCTGGTCAACGATGTACAGGGGATGCGGTTCCCCTGGGGCGGTCACGCCTTTCACCGGTGATATCAGCCCCTTGGCAACCGGCTCCAGCGTGATCAACGCGCCCGACCGCGTGATGGGCGCGAACTGCGTTTTGTCGAAGGGCGCGAACACCGGGTGCGCGAATGCCACCGACGGGAAGGCCTGCAGCGGCCATGATGATTGCCCCGAGACAGGCATTCGAGAGCGGTCTGTAGCGCATGTGCATTCCTTTGGTGTTGGTTGCCTCCGGTGTGAAGGCCGACGATCAGCACATGGCGAAACTGGCTTGCAAATTCGGGTTCCTAACGGGATTCGCAAAATCCTTCCCCCAAGAATCGAAACCTACAGCTCGGTTCGCGCACCGCTCACGCAGGCCGACAACAAGCAAACGCTTGCCAGCGGCATGCCAGGCTGCCGCAACCGGTGGCCTGCCTCAAGCTGCTCACAACAGCGCGCGAACTTGCTCGGCCAGGCGGTGTATGTCGATCGGCTTGGCGATGTAGCCGTCGCAGCCGGCCTGGCGCATGCGCGCCTCGTCGCCCTTCATCGCATGCGCAGTGAAGGCCACGATGGGAATGCGCTGGCGCACGGGGTCGGCCTTGAGCAAACGGGTCAGCGCCAGGCCATCCATGCCGGGTAATTGGATGTCCATCAAGATCACGTCAGGTGCAAACGCGTCGATGCGCGCCAGGGCCTGGGGGGCGTCCGGCACCGCCTCGACGACGAAGCCCGCCGTGTCGAGCACGAAACTCACCAACTCGACATTCATCACGTTGTCATCGACAACCAGCACGCGAGGCGCGTTCACTGGAAGACCTTCGTGCTGCGCACTCCGGTATTCGCCCTCCGGGCGGCCGGCGGTCTCATGGCGCCCCGGCCACCGCCGGTGCAGGCGAAGCGTGGTCATCAGCCCCCGGCAGACGGCGGCGCAGCGCTTTCAACAAATCCGCCAGCGCGCCGCCGCCCTTGCTCATGATGGCGTTGGCGCTGCGGCTCAGGTTGGCGTATTCGGCGTCGCTGAGGATCATGCTGGTCCAGATGTAGACCGGCGTGTCGCGCCAGGCGGGCAATTGGCGCAGCGCGTCGAGCATGGCAAAGCCGTCGAGCCCGGGCATCATGAGATCCAGGATGATGGCGTCGGGCACATGCTGCGCGAGCTGGGCCAGTGCCCGGCGCCCGTCGAGCAGGCACACCGCGTGGATGCCGATGCCGTTGAGCGTGGCCTTCATCAGCTCAAGCGCCAGCGGATCGTCATCGATCACCATCACTTTGGCCGGCCCGCCGTGAGTAGGCTTGAGTTGCGCCATGGCCGCCGCCACTTCGTCGGCGTTGATGGGCTTGCGCAGCACGTCGGCGATCGCGAAGCTGGCCACCTCGCCCGACCCGCTTGGCAGCGACACGCCAACCACCGGCGCGCTGCAGCTTTGGCCTTGGTCGCGGATTCGCCCCAACACGTTCAAGCCGCTGGCGTCGGGCAGATGCAGACCCAGCATCATGGCGTCGTACGGCGCGCCGTTCGCGCGGGCCACGGCCTGCTCGCCGCTGGTTGCAGCATCGACCTGAAAGCCGGCGTCGCTCAGCGCATGCGTCAACTTCCCTTGCAGGACAAGGTTGCCTTCGATCACCAACATGCGTGGAGTCGGCATGGCCCGGCCCTTTGAAGCCAGCACCCAGGCTGGTAACGAATCAGTGCCATGCAAGCGGTTGAGCACGGCGTGAAACACACTGCCCTGCCCTGGCTGGCTGCGCACGCCCACGGTGCCCCCCTGGGCTTGCACCAGGCGGCGGGTCAGCGCCAGGCCCAGGCCCGTGCCTTCGTGGCGCTTGTCGTGGCCGCCGTCGAGTTGCTGGAACTCGCTGAACAGGCGCGGCAAATCAGCTTGCTTGATGCCGATGCCGCTGTCTTGCACTTCCAGGCGCAGATGGGCGGCACCTTCGGCATGCGCCCGCAGCACGAGTTGGCCGTGCTCCGGCGTGAACTTGATGGCATTGGACAGATAGTTGTACAGCACCTGCTTCAGGCGCGCGGGGTCGAGCACCAGGTCGGTCAAGCCAGGCCCCACCTCGGTGGTGAGCTGCAAGTGCTTGCGCTCGACAGAGGCGCGCAGGATGTCGGTCACCTCGGCAAGCAGCTGCTCCAGGTGAACAGGCTCTGGGTAGAACTCGAACTTGCCGGATTCGATCTTTGAAAGATCGAGCAAGTCGTTGATCAACTGCAGCAAGTGCCGCCCGCTGGTGCCGATGTGGCCGAGAAAGGATTTGTGTTTCGGCGCATCGTTCGGCACTGCGCCCGAGTGCAGCAAGTCAGCAAAACCGATGATGGCGTTCAGCGGTGTGCGCAGCTCATGCGACATGTTGGCCAGGAATTGGCTCTTCAGCCGATTGGACTCCTGGATCTGGCGGTTTTCGGCTTCCAGGCGTTGGGCCGTGATGCGCGCCTGCTCGGCCGCCTTCTGCCCCGCGATGTCACGTGCGATCTTGGATGCGCCGATGATGCGGCCCACGGCGTCACGCACGGGAGAGATGGCCAACGACACATCGACCAAGCGGCCGGCTTTCGTTCGCCGCTGCGTGTCGAACGCCGGGACGTGAATGCCCTGGGTCAGCTCGGTGAGGATGCGCATCTCTTCACTCAACCGTTCGGGCGGAATCAACATCTGGATCGGTTGCCCGATGGCCTCTTCGGCGCTGTAGCCGAACAGCACCTGTGCGGCGGTGTTCCAGCTGGTGATGCGCCCGTCAAGGGTCTTGCTGATGATGGCGTCGTGCGACGACTCGACG
>JANMYI010000256.1:0-4888 GCA_031381955.1 Burkholderiales bacterium | reverse complement strand
GCCAGCTCGCCCTTGTGCGTCTTGATGCGGTTGGCCAGGGCTTGCTCCAGGTTGGCCAGGCCGTCGGCGCGCTGCACGTCGCGGTCAATACCGCGCTTCAGATCCAGCAAGTCAGCGTCTTCAAAGAAGCCGCTGCTGCTGGTGTAGCGCAGCAGCAGGTCGCGCCCGAGCAGCGGGGCCAGGCTTTCAGCGGTGCGGGTGTTGCGGGCCATGTCGTCAGCCTTTAAGGCGCCCCCGTGTCGGTGATGTACGGCGCGGCCGGCGGGCCCAGGATGGTGAGCACGCCGGGGCCGGAAGGAATCATGTCGCCCATGCGCACCAGGCCCTGGCCGGCGATGGTGACGCCGCTTGAGCCGCCCTGGCCAATGGGCAGCGGGTAGGGCACGCCCGACAGCGAATTGATCATCTGGCACAGGCTGCCCACGGTGGCCAGCGGCATGCCGCCGGCGGTGGCCGCGGTTTGCGTGACCACGGTGATGAGGCCGCTGTCGGGCGGGCCGGCCGCGCCGGGGCTCAACAGCACCGCGCAACCGATCGAGACAGGGGAGCCAGGCATGGGGTGATCTCTTTGGTTAACCGGTATAGGTCAGCTCGGGCTGAACTGGGTCATGCCCGCCAAGCTGATAGCCGCGGCCTTGACCTTGGCCGAGCCCTGGCCTTCAAGCGTGACGGCCACGCCCTTGATGGTGACGTTGCCCTGGGCCGTGAGTTCGAGGTTGCCGCTGGCTTCGAACGTGGTGTCGCCCTGGGTCTTGATGGTGAGCTTGGCGCCCGAGGTGATGGTCACGTCGCCGTCTTTGGCGATCGTGACTTCGGTGCTGCCGAGCTTGATCTTCAGGTTCTCATCGTCAGCCGTGAGCGTGACATCGCTGCCCAGGCCGATGTGCAGCCGGCGCAGGCTGGCGTCGCCGCCGGCATCACTCGGCTCATAGACCACTTCACCGGCCTTGGCCACGGGCGGCTGCACCTTGGCGTCGTACACCGAGCCCACCACCAGCGGTGCGTTCAGGTCGCCCTGCACAAACACCACCAGCACCGTGTCATCCAGCTGCGGCAGCACAGAGAGGCCCAACCGGCCCACCAGCACCGGCACGTGTTGCAGCTCGATGCCGGTGGCTGCCAGGCGCACATTCACCTGGTGGTTGGCGTCGCTCGAATCGCTGTCGCGCGCATGCACGGTGGTGACCACGCCGAGTTCGGGCGCAATCCGCCGGGCCAATTCATCGCGCACGATGGCGCGCAGGGTGTCGATCAGCTCGGTCACAACAGGCCTCCGAGCGCGCCCAGGATGCCGCCGCTGCCTTCACCGCCTTCGACTTGCAAACGGGTGAGGAAGCCGCTGGTCGCATCGAACGTGTGGCGCACCGCGCGCACGCGCAGTACGCCGGGGGCACCACCGGGCAGGCCGGTGGGTTCCACCGCATCACCGGGGCGAATAGTGGGGCGGCCCAGGATCAACAACTCGCCGCTCACCGCGGCGCGCTCGGCGCGCTTTTGCGTGGCGTCACTCACGGCCTGCGCGGCGTCGCGGGTTGAGAGCGCGGCCGGCAACCGCGTGGTGGCCGCCCCCGCGCCCACCGGGTCGTGCGCCAGCCAGTGCCAGCGCGCCGTGCCCGATTCGCTGGCCGAGCCATAGGCGGCCACGGCGGCAGCCTGCGGCGCGGCATGCAGCGCCAGGTTCCAGTCGAGCAACTCGGCGCCGTAGCGCAATTCCAGCGGCGAGACGGCACCGGCCGCCGGCATGAAGCGCAGGCTGCCATCAGGCGCTGAACCCAGGTCAGCCCCCACCAAGCGGGCCAGCGCGCGCAGGTGGCTCCACACCGGGCGGCGGTTGTCAACGTGATAGGCATTGAGCTTCAGGCTGCCCTGCGCCTGGTCGATCTTGGCCGAACCGGCCAGGTCGCGCACGATGTCGGCCACGCTCTGGTTCAGGTAGCTTTGCGACTTGGCGCTGCGGCTCAAGGCCACGGTGGCGGCCAGGCCTTCGATCACCACGGCCTGCGGCGACAGGCGGCGCGCGCTCACTTCACCGGCCCAGACATCTTCTTCGCTGTCGCGCTCGCCCAGCTTGATGCTCAAGGTGGCGCCTGCTGCGGCATCGGCGAATTTCGAGCGCGGCCACAGTTGCAGCGACGCCTGGTCATGTGAACCGTTAACCGCCAAGTCGATTTGCAGACGCACCAGCGCCGCTTCATCGGCGCCGAGTTCACGGCTGTCGATGGTGATGCGGGCGTTGGGGCGCGACAGGCTCATAGAGAGGCCGGTGTGTTCACAAGCAAATGTGGCTTTGCCACTTTGCTTGATCCCCGCGGGGGGGGGCGGGCTCCGGCCGGCCTTGGGGCCGTCATGGCTGCAAATCACTCACGTCAATGCCATCGCGCTGCGCTTCGCGCTTCAGCACGCGGGTGAGCTGCTCGGTCAGCGCTTCGTCGTTGCCGGCCGCGGCTGGGTTGGACGAAGGCGTTGCGGCTTGTGTCGCGCCCGGCGGCGCCACTGCGGCCACGTGCGGCGCCGCTGCCGGACTTGCGCTGGCGTTGGCGCGCGCCGCCAGCCCGCGCAGGCCTTGCGCAACGGCGCCCGGCAGTGCGCCGGCCAGCGGCAGCACCGGCGCAGTGGCTTGCAGCGCGCTGGCCACGGCTTGGCCGGCCAACGCCAGCGGGGCGGCCAGCGCGGGCAGCAGTGCAGCGCCGGCACCGGCCAACGGGTTGCCGGCAGGCTGGCGGCGCGCGGGGGTGGCCGTGCCGGTGGCCTGCCGCGACGGGCCGCGGCGGCCATCGAGCTGGCTCAGCGTGGCGCGCAGCAAGGGCAGCACGGGCTGGAAGACCGTGGCCAAAGCGTCCAGCGGCCCAGCGCCGCCCAAGGGTGCCGCGGGCAGCCGTGCTTTACGGGCGGCCGGCTGGAATGCCGGTAGCCCGCTCACTGCCTGGCCCAAGGCCGGGCCAAACACAGCGGCCAAGCCGGGCGCCTTCAAGGTTGAGCCCAGCGCAGCGGCGCCCATTTGCAAGGGCGTGGCAAAGGCCTGCGCCAGCCCGGCGCGTGCGGTGCGTTGCTGCCACGCCTGGCCGGCCGCGGCGGCGGTGCCGAGGCTGTCCACCAGGCGAGCCAGTGCGTCATCAGGCTGGTGGGCGCGCCGGGTGGGTCTGGCCTTGAACGCCTGGCTGGCGTTGCCCAAGGTCTTCGCCGCGATGCCGGCCGTGGCGGCGGTGTTGATGACCTGCCTGCCCATGGCCGCCATGGGTTTGGCTGCCGCCGGCGCCAGGGCCCGGGCCAGCGTCTGGCTGGTGCCCGGCGCCGCGGCCTGGTCGCGAGCCTGGGCGACGTGCTGCAGCACTTCATTCAGGAACGTGTCGGCACCGGGCTCGGCCAAGGGCGATTGCAGCAAGCGCTCGACCATGCTCGAACCTTGCATTGCCACCTGGCCCAGCCCGCTGCCCAGCGCGCCCAGGGCCTGGCGCGAGCGCTGTTCTTGCTGCATCAGTTGCGCAGGCGCCGCCGCGCCGCCAAACCAGCGCGCCAGCAGGCGCTCGGTGGCGGTCTGGTTCACACCACGTCTCCAGGCATCACGCCCAGCGGCCGTTCATCGCGCGCCAGCATTTCCACGTACAACAAAATTTGCCCCACGGTGAGGGCCGAGCAGTCGGCCGGCGTCCAGCCGAACTCGCGCGCCAGGATGAAGCAGGCGCGGGTGAGCGGCGCCTTGATGGCTTTGTCGAGGTCGTCTTCAGAAACACTCAAGCCCGACAGCTTGTTCACCTTGTCGAGCAGGAATTGCAGCAGCCCGGCTGACAGGCCGGTGACCTGTTCAACGCTCAGTTTCGGCTCGACCAGCGCCTGCTGCACCATCAACACACTGGCCAGCACGCGTTCGTCTTTCGCGGCCTGCGCCACGCGCTGCACCGCGCCGGCGGTGAGCGGGCGCAGCACCACATAACCGGGGCTGGCTTCACTGGCGGCGCGTGCCAGCAACTCGGCCGGCAACTCCACGCGGTGCGTGGCCTGCGCACCGGCCAAAAGATCTTCGGCTGCGAGGGCTCGGATCATTAACATCTTATTCAACCCGATTGGTCTTCAACCTTGACCCACAACGCGCGGAAGTTCACCTTCTCCATCGCGAAGTCGTCTTCGGGCAGGCTGTAGAGCCACTCTTCGAGCTTCACGCCCATCACCGTGACGGTGGAAGCCGTGCCCGGCAGCGAGGGGTTCTCCAGCCGCACGCTGAGGTTGAACGACGGGCTGGGGAAGCTGCCGGCGGGCCGGCTGTCGGCCGCGTCGCCGAGCATCAGCTTGAGCAGCGCGCCGTTGATGTAGGCGCGGTCGATGCTGCCGTAGACATTGATGTTGCCGTGGCGCAGCTCGGTGGCGAAGCGCTGGCCGAGTTCATGGAAGGGCTCCACGTCATTCGTGACGCGGATGGTGACGCCGGTGGCGCGGCCGATGGGCGTGAGCGAATAGGCCTCGTTCACGGCGGCGGCCTTGTCGCCTTCAACGCCGGCTTCAACGGCCAGTGAAATGGTGCCGTCGGAACCGCGGTAGACAGTGCTGGGCATGTTGTGTGCTCCTGGTGAGTTAACGATGAAGACTTGCCTTGAGCAAATGGGCTTTGCCCCTTTGCTCAACCCCCTCCGGGGGGCGACCGCCAACGGCGGCCTAGGGGCCTGTCAAGACAAGTTCATGATCACCTTGATGAAGTCGATAGAGAAGGTGGGTTGCAGCGTCATGGTGACGATGGCCTGGCCGTTGATTTCTTGCGCCCGCGTGGCCGAGACATCCAGCTCATAGCCCACCAGCATTTCATCCAGCACCATGCCTGACAGGAAGCCGTCGAGCGTGGCCTTCAGCGCCGAGCGCACCCGCGAGTTGTTCAGCCGCCCGATGTAGGGGTTCGAGC
>JANMYI010000249.1:0-6394 GCA_031381955.1 Burkholderiales bacterium | reverse complement strand
CACTAATAGTCCACCGGCAGCGGGTCCAGGCTGCGCCAAATGTACCAAGTTGCCACCGAGCGAAACGGCGCCCACGCCTCGCCGACTTCGCGCGCCTCGGCCCGCGACACCGGCTCACCGCTGAAGTAGCTGTGGCTGATGCCTTTGAGCAAGCCCAGGTCGTCAAGCGGCAGCACGTTGGGGCGCATGAGGTGGAAGATGAGGAACATCTCGGCCGTCCAGCGGCCGATGCCACGCACGGCCACCAGTTCTTCGATGATGGCGTCGTCGTCCATCGCCTGCCACTGCGCCACATGCACCGCGCCGCCAGCGAAGTGGCGCGCCAGGTCATGCAGGTATTCACCCTTGCGCGCGGACAGGCCGGCGCTGCGCAACTGCGTGGCGTCCAGCGCCAACACCATGCCCGGGGCCAGGCGCGCGGCGGGCACGCCGGCCATGGCGACGAAACGGTCCCACACCGACTGCGCGGCCTTGACTGAAATTTGCTGGCCCACGATGGAGCGTGCCAGCGTGGTGAAGGCGTCGCCGCGACTTTGCAGGCGCGCTTCGCCAAACTTAGGGATCAGCTTGCGCATGACCCGGTCGCGCTTGGCCAGGTGCTTGCAGGCGTCGTCCCAATAGGTTGGTGTGACGCCTGGTGTGACGGTGGCCGCACCGGCCGGGGCGGGTTTGCTGGCGGGCACGGTCTCAGCCCTTGACCCAGGTCGTGCCCTGGGCGTTGTCTTGCAGCACGATGCCGCGCGCCGCCAGCTCGGCGCGGATGCGGTCAGCGCCGGCAAAGTCGCGCGCCGCCTTGGCTGCGGCGCGCTGGTCGATCAGGGCCTGGATGTCGGCGTTGTCGAACCCCGCCCCGCCCTGCAAGAACTGCCGCGGCGGCTGTTGCAAGATGCCCAGCGTGGCACCCAGGGCCTTGAGCAGGCTGGCCGTTCGTGGCTCACGCGAACGGTTAATTTCACCGGCCAGGTCGAACAGCACCGCCATCGCGCCCGGGGTGTTGAAGTCTTCGTTCATGGCGGTGCGAAAGGTCGCGGCTTGCGGCTGCTGCCAATCAATGGCCTGGTCCGGCGCAGCCACGCCATCGAGCGCGGTATACAGGCGGCGCAGTGCCTGGCGCGCATCGTCGAGATGCTGGTCGCTGAAATTGAACGGGCTACGGTAGTGCACACGCAGCATGAAGAAGCGCAGCGTCTCGCCGTCGTAGCGCTGCAAGACTTCGCGGATGGTGAAGAAGTTGCCGATCGACTTCGACATCTTGGCGTCGTCAACATTCAAGAAGCCGTTGTGCAGCCACACCTTGACGAAGGGTTTGCCCTGCGCGCCTTCGCTTTGCGCAATTTCGTTTTCATGGTGCGGGAACTGCAAGTCCATGCCGCCGCCGTGAATGTCGAACACCTCGCCGAGCAAGGCACAACTCATCGCCGAGCACTCGATGTGCCAGCCCGGCCGGCCCACACCGAAAGGGCTGGGCCATTTGGCGTCTTCCGGCTCATCGGGCTTGGCCGCCTTCCACAACACGAAGTCCAGCGGGTCCTCCTTGCCTTCGGCCACCGCCACGCGCTCGCCCGAGCGCAGGTCGTCGAGCGTCTTGCCCGACAACTTGCCATAGCCCGCGAACTTGCGCACCGCGAAGTTCATGTCGCCGCTGCTGCTGGCATAGGCCAGGCCGCGTGCTTGCAGCGTGTTGATGAGGGCCACCATCTGGCCCACGTATTCGGTGGCACGCGGCTCGTGGGTGGGCGTGGCAATGCCCAGGGCGCCGATGTCGGCGCGCATGGCGGCGATCATCTCGTCGGTCAGCGCGCGGATCGAGATGTTGCGTTCCACCGCGCGCTTGATGATCTTGTCGTCGATGTCGGTGATGTTGCGCACGTAGGTCACGCGGTAGCCCAGTACTTGCAGCCAGCGGTAGACCACATCGAAGGCCATCATCATGCGGGCGTGGCCCACGTGGCACAGGTCGTAGATGGTCATGCCGCACACATACATGCCCACCTGACCGGCCTGCAGCGGCACCAAGGGCTCCAGGCGGCGGGTCAGCGTGTTGTACAGGCGCAAGCACATGTGCAGTCAGGCAATCTCATTGATTCATGCACGCTTGCGTGCGGTTCATGCAGCGCGCAAAGAGGGGTGGTCAACGGGTAGGAGGCCGACGACGCGAGCGCTCGTCGTTAGAATGAAATCAGTATAGCGGCGCGCCTTGCCTCGCAGCCGCAGCGTCTAAGCACCCTGCCCCATGGTGCGCTAGAGCCCACCCCCCTTCAGCAGCACACAAATTGAACCGCAAGCACCTGATTGCCGGCCTGGGCCTGATGCTCGCGCTTTCCTGTCCCATGGCGCAAGCCGGTGTGCTGGAAGATGCGCAGCGCGCCCAACGTGCGGGCGACATGGGCGCTGCCTTGGCCGTGCTCGATAAAGGCCTGGCCACCACCCCGCGTGACGCCGAATTGCGCTTCCTGCGCGGCGTGGTGCTGGCCGACCTGGGCCGCGATGGCGAAGCGCTGGCCGCCTTTCAAGGCTTGAGTGAAGACTTCCCGGAGCTGCCCGACCCGTACAACAACCTGGCCGTGCTGCACGCCGCCGCGGGCCGCCTGCACCCTGCCCGCCAGGCGCTGGAGCAGGCCCTGCGCAACGACCCCGCACACCAAGCCGCGCGCGAGAACCTGGGTGACGTGTACCTGCGCCTGGCCCTGGCCACCTGGCAAGACGTGCCGCTACCGCGGCGCGACGCCGCGCTGGTGCGCAAGCTGCGCCTGGCCCGCGAGGTGCTGCGCCTGCCCGAGCCAGCGGCCAGCGCGCCTTGACAATGCCCCACCCACCATGAAGTTAGGAACCCCCACATGCGAGTCATGAAATTGTTGAAGCTGTTGTTGTTGACCCTGGCCCTGGCCGTGAGCGCGCAGGCCCAGGCCCAGAAAGTGCGCCTGGCCACCAGCCAGGGCGACATCGTGCTCGAGCTCGACGCGCAAAAAGCGCCCAAGACCGTGGCCAACTTTTTGGCCTATGTGAAGGCCGGCCACTACGACGGCACGATCTTCCATCGCGTGATTGAAAACTTCATGATCCAGGGCGGTGGCATGAGCGCTGACATGCAGGAAAAACCCACGCGCCCACCCATTGCGCTGGAAAGCCGCAACGGCTTGACCAACCAGCGCGGCACGCTGGCCATGGCGCGCACCTCGGTGCCCGATTCCGCCACCGCGCAGTTCTTCATCAACGTGGTCGACAACGCCTTTCTCGACCAAGCCAACTCGCGTGACGGCAACGGCTACGCCGTGTTCGGGCGCGTGGTCGAAGGCATGGACGTGGTCGACAAGATCAAGGCCGCGCCGCTGGCCGGCCGGGGTGGCGCGCAACAGCATGTGCCGCAAACCGCCATCGTGATTCGCAAAGCAACCCAGGAGAAATGAGATGAGCAAGACCGTACACATCGCCACCAGCGCCGGCAACATCACGCTGGAACTCGACGATGCGCGCGCCCCGCTGAGCGTGCAGAACTTCGTTGACTATGTGCGCGCCGGCCAGTACGACGGCACCATCTTCCACCGTGTGATCAAGGGCTTCATGATCCAGGGCGGCGGCTTCGACGCCGAGATGAACCAGAAACCCACGCAGGCAGCGATTCGCAATGAAGCCGGCAACGGCCTGAAGAACGACCACTACACGGTGGCCATGGCGCGCACCTCGGCACCGCATTCGGCCACCTGCCAGTTCTTCATCAACACCAAGAACAACGACTTCCTGAACTTCACCTCCGAGTCCGCCAACGGCTGGGGCTACACGGTGTTCGGCAAGGTCACGCAAGGCCAGGATGTGGTCGATGCCATCGAGCGCATGACCACCGGCAACCGTGGCGGCATGGGCGATGTGCCGCTTGAAGCGGTCGCCATCGAACGCGCCACCCTGGCCGAATAGCTTGCGCGGGCAATGCACATGGCCGGCTGCGGCAACCCTGCGGTGGCCGAGCTGCAACTGGCTGCGGCCACCCAGGCCGTGGAGTTCATTTCAGATCTGCACCTGAGCGCGGCCCTGCCGCGCACCACGGCGGCGTTTGAACGCTACCTGGCCAGCACCACCGCCGGCGCGGTGATCATCCTGGGTGACTTGTTCGAACTGTGCGTGGGCGATGACGGCCTGGCCGAGCCCTTCGAGCAGCGTTGCCTGCGCGCCATGCAAGTTGCGGCGCGGCGCGTGCCGCTGTACTTCATGGTGGGCAACCGCGACTTCCTGGCCGGCCCAGGCTTCGCCCAGGCCAGCGGCTGCACTTTGCTGCACGACCCGACGTGCGTGCAGGCGTTCGGTGAGCAGGCTTTGCTCACGCATGGCGATGCCCTGTGCCTGGCTGACCTTGACTACCAAGCCTTTCGCCGCATGGTGCGGGGCGCGGCCTGGCAGCAAGCCTTCCTGGCCAAGCCGCTGCCTGAACGCCGCGCGCTGGCCATGGCCATTCGCCACGCCAGTGAGGAAAAAAAACAGCGCAGTGCACAGGACGATCAAACCAATAGGGCCGACTGGGCCGACGTGAGCGACGCTGCGGCCTTGCAATGGTTGCGTTCCGCAGGCGCCAACCACATGGTGCACGGCCACACCCACCGGCCAGGCCGCCACGAGCTGGCGCCCGGTGTGTTCAGACATGTCTTGAGCGATTGGGACCTGGACACCGAACCGCCACGGGCCCAGGTGCTGCGCTGGACGCGCGCTGGCTTCTTGCGCATCGACGCCACGGTGCCGGCATGACCATCAAAGGCGTGCTGCGGGCCTGGCGCGCGCGCGGCGAGCGTGCGGCGCTGGAGCGCCGGCGCATTCCCGACGCGCTGTGGCACGCCACGCTGGAGCGCTATGCGTTCCTGAACCTGCGCGACGAGGCCGACGCCGCCGAGTTGCGCCGCCTGACCAGCCTGTTTCTCGACCAGAAGGAATTCACCGGCGCGCAGGGCCTGCACATCAGCGATGAGATTGCGGTCACGGTTGCCGCGCAGGCTTGCCTGCCGGTGCTGCGCCTGGGCTTGCAGCCGTATGACAGCTTCATCGGCATCGTCATCCACCCAGACAGGGTCTGGGCGCGGCGCAGCGTTGAAGACGACATCGGCGTGGTGCATGAGTTCGACGACGAATTGCTCGGGGAAATGGTTGATGGCGGGCCGGTGATGCTGTCCTGGCGTGATGTGCAAGACGGTGGCGAGTCCGACGGGCGGGTGATCAACGTGGTGATCCATGAGTTCGCGCATGTGCTCGACCGCATCGACGGCCAGATGGATGGCATGCCGCCGCTGCCCAGCGCCGCCGAATGCGCGCACTGGATGAAGGTGCTGATGGCCGAGTACGAGCGCCACTGTGAAGAGGTGGACGCCGGCATCGACACCTTGCTCGACCCGTATGGCGCCGAAGCGCCGGAAGAATTCTTCGCCGTGGCCAGCGAGCACTTCTTCGTGGCCGGCGCCGAGCTGTACGGGGGCTACCCGGCGCTGTACACGCTGCTGCGCAGCTACTACCGGCAAAACCCCGGCGCCGCACCGGAATGACAACGGGCCCGCGAAGGGCCCGTTGAGAAAAAGCCAAAACCGCGCTGATCAAACCGCCGTGGTTTCCGATTTGGCCTTGTCGGCTTTCTTCGGCGGCTGAATATCCAGTTGCACTTCGTCTTTGTCGTCGATGTCCACCGTCAAGCGCCCGCCGTCCATCAAGCGGCCGAACAGCAGCTCATCGGCCAAGGCACGGCGAATCGTGTCTTGAATCAAACGTTGCATCGGCCGCGCGCCCATCAGCGGGTCGAAGCCCTTGCGTGACAGGTAGGCGCGCAGCTTGTCGGTGAAAGTGACCTCGACCTTCTTCTCGGCCAGTTGGCTTTCAAGCTGCAGCAAGAACTTGTCGACAACGCGCAAGATGACGTCTTCGTTCAGCGCCGCGAAGCTCACGATGGCATCGAGCCGGTTGCGGAACTCGGGCGTGAACATGCGCTTGATGTCGCCCATCTCGTCGCCCTGCTCACGCTTGTTGGTGAAGCCGATGGTCGACTTGTTCATCGCCTCGGCGCCGGCGTTCGTGGTCATCACGATGATGATGTTGCGGAAGTCGGCCTTGCGCCCGTTGTTGTCGGTCAGCGTGCCGTGGTCCATCACCTGCAACAGCACGTTGAAGACGTCGGGGTGGGCTTTCTCGATCTCGTCCATCAGCAGCACGGCATGCGGCTTCTTCGTGACGGCTTCCGTGAGCAGCCCGCCTTGGTCAAAGCCGACATAGCCCGGCGGCGCGCCGATCAGGCGGCTCACCGCATGGCGCTCCATGTATTCGCTCATGTCGAAGCGGATCAGCTCGATGCCCAGGATGAACGCCAACTGCTTGGCGACCTCGGTCTTGCCCACGCCCGTGGGACCGCTGAACAGGAACGAGCCGATGG
>JANMYI010000245.1:0-1725 GCA_031381955.1 Burkholderiales bacterium | reverse complement strand
AACAGGCCAGCCAGCGCGTCGATGTTCTTCTGCACCAGCGTGCTTTGCTTCTTCAGCGCACGTTCCAGCCACTCACAGCTCGCGCCCAGCACGGCCAGCATGTCCTTGGGCGCGTCCTTCACGTATTCGTCGATGTAGAAGAACAGCGTGCCTTCTTCATACGGCCCACGCCACAGGCCGTAGCGTTCGATGAAGGCATCGTTATCGAGCGCCTCATGGCCGCGCCAATGCTCGTTGCCCTTGCAGCGCACACGCAAGAAGGCGCGCAACCGCGCGAGCACGGCCACCGGCCACACGAGGTGGCGGCCGGTGAGCGACATCAGGCTGTTGCAGTCGCGCCGCAGGTTGAAGCGGCCGGCCTGACGCAGCGTGAGCGTGAGCACGAAGTGCGTACACAGCCTGTCAAGCACCGGGCTGGCGGCCAGCCCGGGCGAGGGAATCAACGTGCCTTCAACGCGGCCCTTGACCATGGTGTGTGTCCTCCAACGCTGCCCACGATGGGCTGCGAGCTAACGCGGCCCATCTTGTCGCAGAGGACACCTGCTGGCAAGCCAGCATCAATAAATTTCAGTGCAGCACGAGGGGCTGCTGGGCCAGGGTGGTGTAGGTGGAGATGAAGTCATCGAGCGCCTCTTCATTCGGGCCGCTGGCCATCAAGGCCTGCACACCACTCTTGAATTGAGCGGCCACTGCGCCTTCAATGAAGATGCCCTTGCGCGCGAACTTATCGACGATCTCGAAACAGCCGCGCGTGGCCGGCTCGCCAGCCAGGGGCAGGCCATCGGCCGGCGTTGCTGGCGCCGTGTCATCGGCAACGTCGATCTGCACGACCACGAAACTCTCTGAGTTGTAGACCATCTGCATGGCATGAGCCCTCCTGTGGCGCTACATGGAGGCCGGCCTTGCGATTTCAAGGCGGGCTCATGTCGAGCAGCCACCATTCCAGCGCATCCGGCCCCGGCACGGTTGACAGACGCAGCCGCAGCGGCAAGTAGGAGCGCGCCGGGTCGAGCCAGATCTCAACGCGCGTGTCGTAGGGCCGCGCGGGCTCGCGGCGCAGGGCCACGGTGGGCACGGCCGGCGCGCCGTCAATCGGCGTGTGCCATTCAGCACCCAGCACATCGAAGCGCCAGACCTGGGCGTCGCCGCGCGTGCCGGCCACGAACAGCTCGATCTGGCCGCCCGCAGTCAGCGCAGCAGGCTGCGCCTGCGCGATGCCCGCCAACTGGATGATCCAACTCAAACGGTCTTGCGCGCCGGGCAGCAACTCGTGCTCGATGGCCGGGCCCGAGAACGTGATGCGCCCAGCCTGGCGCTCGAAGTTCACGGCACGCGCCTCGCGCCCACGCGCGCCTTCGGCGTAGCGCTGCGGGGCCAGGCCAGCGGCGTCGAAGCCACCGCGGCTGATGCGTTGCCCGCCACTGCGGCCCGGCAGATCCCCTTGCAAGCGCAATTCATAACTTTCCGCTGCAGGCAGCCACAGCAACTCGGCGTGGCCTTCGCGCTCGCCACGCTGCGTGCGAAAGCGCAGGTGCGTGGCCGGTGGCAAGGCCGTGGCATAAATTGGCAGCGCGCGCGCCCGGCTCGGTGCGGCAACGGCGATGGCTTCTTGCGCCGGGGCTTGCATCAGCGGCGCGGCTGCCTTGGCGCGCGGCGTGGGCCGCGCCGGTGGGGCGGTTGGCCCCTGCAACCGCCGCTGCAACGGCAACGCCGCTGGCGTGGGCA
>JANMYI010000237.1:0-4111 GCA_031381955.1 Burkholderiales bacterium | reverse complement strand
TCGAAGCCCTGGCAGATCTTCAGGCGCAGGCCCCACAGGGTGATGTGGTCGGGGATGTGCGGGTCGCCGGCGCTGCCGAACAGGATGGCGTCTTTGTGGCGCAGCGCGGCCAGGCCATCGGCCGGCATCATCACGCCGTGCTGGCGATAGTAGTCGCCGCCCCAATCGAAGTTTTCGAATTCGAAGGCGAAGCTTCGGCTGGCGGTGGCCAAGGCTTGCAGCACTTGTTGGCCGGCAGGAATCACTTCTTTGCCGATGCCGTCTCCGGGGATGGTGGCGATGGCGTAGGTTTTCATGGGTGTGTGGCGTGCAGCTTGGATGAGCGTGACTGTATGGCCTGCGCCGCGTGCAGAATGCCGGGCCGGTGCTGCGTCGCCTGCGCACCCGGCACTCACCCAGGAGCCCTGCATGCTGTGTCGACGTCTTCTTCTTCTGCTCGCCACATGTCTGGCGCTGCCGCTGATGGCGCAACCGGTTTGGCCCGAAAAACCGATCCGCATCGTGCTGCCGTTTCCACCGGGTGGGCCCAGCGACATGGTCATGCGCCTGGCAGCAGAAAGGATGCAGGCCAGCCTGAAGCAAAGCATCGTCATCGACAACAAACCCGGCGCCGGTGGCAACCTGGGCACGGCTGAAGTGGCGCGCGCTGCACCCGACGGCTATACGTGGCTGTGGGGCACCGACACGCTCGTGACCGTGAACCCGCATGTCTACAAGCAGATGGGCTTCAAGGCGCAGGAGTTGCTGCCGGTGAGCATCGGCACGCAGTTCGGCCAAACGCTGGTGTGCCACCCAGGCGTGGGCGTGAAGACACTGGTTGAACTGATCGCCAAGGCCAAGGCCGGCCCGATGAGTTATGCCTCGGGTGGCAATGGCGTGCCCGGGCATTTGTCGATGGAGTTGCTGCTGCACATGGCCGGCTTCGAGATGGCCCACGTGCCCTACAAAGGCCCGGCGCCGGCCACGCAAGACGTGATCGGTGGCCAGGTGCACTGTGGCCTGCTGGCCGGCCCCACCGTGCTGCCGCATGTGCGCGCCGGCCGGCTGGTGGCGTTGGCAGTATCCAGCGCGCAGCGCTCGCCCACGCTGCCCGATGTGCCGACCATGGCCGAGGCCGGCGTGCCCGGCCTGCGCGCTGAATTCGCGCTGGTGATGTTTGCGCCGCGCGGCGTGCCTGATTCAATCGTTGACCGATTCCGGCAGGCTTTCGTGGATGCGCTGAAGGCGCCTGACGTGAGCGAAAAACTCAAGGCCAGCGACCAGGCCGTGGTGGGCAGCACAGCCGCCGAAGCAGCGCGCGTGTTGGCGGCCGACTCGCAAAAGTGGGGCGAGGTGGCGCGGCGCATCAAGCTCGGGCTCGACTGAGCCCAGGCGCGAACCCAGCGCACGGGCTGATGACGCATCCGGCGGTTTGAGCAGGAGCCCTGTTTGACACCCCGATCAGACACCCCGAGCGGTCTTGGCCGGCGGGGCTGGTGGTGGTTCAATGGGGCACGGCGGCGTGGCTGCCGCACAAACCAACTGGGCATCCATGGCCAAGATGACGAAGTGAGCCCATGAAGCGCCGCCACCTGCCTTGTGCGCTGGCCCTTTGGCCAGCGCTCGCCCTGCCCCAGCAGCGCCCCTGGCGCATCGCCATCCTGGGCGGCACAACGGGCGATGCCATTGCCCTGCGCAATTTCATCGAGCCGCTGCGCCGCGGCCTGGCCGAACTGGGCCACGTGGAAGGGCGCCACTACACGCTCGCCCTGCGCTGGGCTGACGGCCAACCCGACCGCCTGCCCGGCCTGCTGGCCGAATTGGTGGCGCTGCGGCCCGACTTGTTGGTGACCATCGGCCCGCGCCCGGCGCAGTTGGCACGCGACGGCGCAGCGGGCCTGAGCGTGGTGGCGGTGGGCGTGGACGACCCGGTCGTGTCGGGCCTGGCCCAGAGCGTGGCGCGGCCGGGCGGCCACATCACCGGGTTGTCGACGGCGTTCGACGGCCTGCTGCAAAAGCGCCTGCAGTTGCTCAAGGACATCGTGCCCGAGGCGCGCCGCCTGGGCATCTTGATGAACCCACTCACTTTGCGGCGCACCTTGCTTGAGGTCGAATTGCCGCGCTGGCAGCGCGCCTTGGGCCTGGAGCTGCGCATGTTCGAGGCTCGTGCTGCAGAAGATTTTGCCGCCGCCTTCGAGGCCATGGCACGTGAGCGCCTGCAAGGCGTGGTGATCCTGGCCGATACCGTTTTCTGGACCCACCGGCAGGCGCTGGGCGCCTTGGTGTTCAAGCACCGCCTGCCTTCCGCCTGGGGCGGGCGCGACTACCTCGACGCCGGCGGTTTGGTGTCGTACCAGGGTGACTGGCCAGCCTTGTTCCGGCGCGCCGCGACGCTGGTCGACAAGGTCTTGAAGGGCACGCCACCGGGGGAAATTCCTTTCGAGCAAGGCACCAAGCTCGAACTCGTGGTGAGCCTCAAGGGTGCGCGCGCACTGGGCATCAAGATACCGCAAGCCGTGTTGCTCAGTGCTGATGAGGTGATCGAATGAAGCGCCGTCATTGCCTTGGACTGCCCGCCTGGGCCCTGGCCGCCGGGGCGGCTGCACAAACCACTGCGGCGCCGCCGGTGGCCCGCCCGCGCCGCCTGGCCGCACTCAATGGCGGCCCGCAGGGCTATACCGAGTTGTCGCAATACTTCATCGACCGCCTGCGACAGGGCGGGCATGAGCTGGGCCGCAACCTGTCGGCCGACGCACGCTACGCCGAAGGCGAACTGACGCGCCTGCCAGCCCTGGCTGATGAGTTGGTGGCGGGCCAGCCCGATGTCATCGTGGCCTTCGGCAACGAGGCCGTGGCCGCGGCGCAGCGGGCCACCACGCGCATCCCCATCGTCATGAGTTTTTGCGCCGACCCGGTGAGCGCGGGCTTCGTGCGCAGCCTGGCCCGGCCGGGCGGCAACATCACCGGCGCGGTGTGGGTCTCGGCCGAGTTTGCCGGCAAGACCCTGGCGGCGATTAAAGAGGCCGTGCCGCGAGCGCGCCGCGTGGCCGCGCTTGGCAGCGCCATCGACCCCACGTTGCGGCCCTACCGCGAGGCACTGGTTCGCGCCGCGGAGGCGCTGGGCATCACCCTGGTGCCCGTGGCCGTGGAGCGGCCGGCCGATGTGCTGCCGGCGCTGGAACGCCTGGCCGCGGCGCTGCCTGGTTCGATGCCCGACGCGCTGTACGTGGCCTCAGACGGCGTGACCGAAACCCGCAACAGCGAAATCGCCGCATTTGCGCTGCGCCACAAGTTGCCCACCTTGGGCATTTCGCCAAGCCTGGTGCAGGCCGGCGCCTTGCTGTATTACGGGCCCGATGTGCGCGAGGTGATCGAGCGCACGGCGAGCTTCGTCAACCGCATCCTGCATGGCGCCGCACCCGCCGAGTTGCCGGTGGAGCAGCCCACGCGCTTCAGGTTCATCGTCAATCAAAAGTCGGCCAAGGCGATGGGCTTGGTGCTGCCGCAGGCCGTGCTGCTGCGCGCCGATGAAGTGATGGAATGAAGCGCCAACCCGCTTCTCAGGAGTGACACCCCATGGACGCACTCACCGCCATCCACACGCGCCGCACGATCCGGCTCTACACCGAACAGCCGCTTGCCCGCGATGTGTTGCAGCGTCTGCTTTACGCTGCCGTGCAGGCGCCCACGCCACCGGTGAGTGGCCCCTCGCCCTGGCAGCTGTGCGTGGTCGAAGGTGCGGCCCGCCTGGCAGGCTACGGGCGCCGGGCCAAGCAATACGCCTTCGAGCACCAACCGGAAGGCCAGCGCTGGGAGTGGGCCTCGCGCCCGGGCTTCGAGGTGTTCTGGAACGCCCCGGCCGTGGTGCTGTTCTGTGCCCGCGAGGGCAACCCCGAAGCACCGTTCGACTGCTGCCGCGCAGCGCAGAACCTGCTCATTGCCGCGCAGGCGCTGGGCCTGGGCAGCTGCTGGGTGGGCGCACCGCTGCCGTGGTTGGCCAGCCCGGGCGTGCACGAAGAATTGACGCTCCCCGCCGGCCATGCGGTGGCTGCGGCCGTGCTGGTGGGCCACCCGGCCGAGGCCCCGGCGGGCCAACCGCGCCCGCCGCCCCTGAGACCACCACGGTCTCGCC
>JANMYI010000236.1:0-4377 GCA_031381955.1 Burkholderiales bacterium | reverse complement strand
ATCATGCTCGACAAACTCAACCAGCTCACCGAATCGCACGGCGAACTTAAACGCGGCCGCGGCATGGTCTCCGGCGTCATTGCCTTGTCGCTGGCGATCCTGTGCTTCCTCGGCGTGCTCGCCTTCACTGGCCCGAGTACCTGACGACGCCGCAACTGCGCAAGAGCTACAACGTCGACATCCTGCGCCAGGTGATGTACTGGTCGCTCGTCATCTCTGGCGGCATCGCGCTCTTCAACATCGTCTTGCGCCGCATCCGCTGGCTGTCGCTGGGCACCTTCGTGCTCATCGGCTTGTCGCTGGGCTTGGGCGGACACACCGTCGAGGTCGATCCGCAGTTCCCCGACGGCACGCCTTACATCGGGCTGGACTGGTTCATCCTCGACCTGCTCGGCTCGACGCTGATCTTCGTCTTCATCGAAAAGTTCTTCGCGCTGCGCAAAGAGCAGCCGGTGTTCCGGCCCGAGTGGCAGACCGACTTCCACCACTTCATCGTGAACCACATGGCGGTGGGTTTCGTGCTGTTGGCGACCAACCTGTTCGTGCACAAACTCTTCGGCTGGGCCGCCAGGGACGGTGTGCAGGCCTGGGTGCGCGACCTGCCCTTCATCGCGGCGCTGTTGCTGATCGTGCTCGTGGCCGACCTGGTGCAGTACTGGACGCACCGCGCCTACCACGAGGTGCCGGCGCTGTGGCGGCTGCATGCTGTGCACCACAGCGTGAAGGCGATGGATTGGCTGGCCGGCTCGCGCCAACACCTGCTTGAAATCATCCTCACCCGCAGCCTGGTGTTGGCGCCGATCTTCGTGCTCGGGTTCAGCAAAGAAGTGATCGACGCCTACGTGGTGATCGTCGGCTTCCAGGCCGTGTTCAACCATGCCAACGTGAGCGTGCGCCTGGGGCCGCTGCGCTATGTGATCGTCACGCCCAACTTCCACCACTGGCACCACGCGCAAGACGCCGAGGCGATTGACCGCAACTACGCCGCGAACTTCGCGTTCATTGATTACCTGTTCGGCACTGCCGTGCAATCCACCCGCGAATGGCCGCAGCAATACGGCGTGCTGGGCGACTACGTGCCCGACGGGTTTTGGGCGCAGCTGAAGTTTCCGTTTGTTTGGAAGGGGTGAGGTTCAGCCTGATCCCAACCCGGGCAGTGGTGGCAACAACGGAGGCTACCTGCTGACGCGCCGTGCTGGTGCTTTTCCCATCGGCGCCATGACCGAACTTGACGCGGCCACGGGCAGCTTCGCCGGCTCGGTGTGGACGGCAAAGCTCGACCTCATTGAAGTGGTGGGCGAGGTCAGCAGCGTGGCCTTGCGCATGCGCTACCAGGACAGCACGTTCAACGGCTGGAGCCATGTGCTCACGAACAGCCTGGGAGCGGACTGGACCACCTACAGCGCCACGTTCGATCCGGGCTGGAGCGACGCCCAGGCGGGTGCCAATGGCTGGGTCTCCGACGGCGCCCCGGCAGTCAGCTTTGCCCAGACGCTGGGCGATGTCTTCACCACCGAAATTCGCATCAATGGCAGCGCCACGCTCAGCGCGGGCATTGACAACTTTGCGCTCACGGCGGCCATTCCCGAGCCGCAGACCCATGCCTTGATGGGCCTGGGCCTCGCCCTGCTGGGCCTGGTGGCGCGGCGGCGCATCCGCTGAAGGCACCGCCTGGGGCGTGGACCAGGAAATTCGAACAGTACATTTTCCTTTTTCATGGTGTCACTACAATGACCCATGCTTCACCGGCCCGCACTCGAAGCCTGCGTCCAGCGCGCCTTGGCACGCTCGCGTGCGGTGGTGCTTGTCGGCCCGCGCCAGTCCGGCAAGACCACCCTGGCGCGTGGCTTTCTCGACCCAGCCTCGCCTCAGTACTTTGATCTTGAGAACCCGCAAGATGTCGCGCGGCTGGACGAAGCGCACACCACCCTGTCTCGGCTGCACGGGCTGGTCGTCATCGATGAGGTGCAACGCCGCCCAGCCTTATTTCCTGTGCTGCGCACGCTCATCGACCGCAGCCACGCGGCCGGCCAGTACCTGCTCCTGGGCAGCGCCTCGCCGGCCCTGTTGCGCCAGGCTGGCGAGTCTTTGCTTGGGCGCGCAGAGGTGGTTGAAGTCACCGGGTTCGACCTGGCCGAGGTGTGCCCGCCCATTCACCCCTGGCGCGGCACCCGCGCCGACACGCTTTGGCTGCGCGGCGGCTACCCGCGTGCGTGGCTGGCGGCGAGCGACGAAGACAGCATCGCCTGGCGCCGCCAAGCCATTGCCGCCCACGCCGAAGTCGACTTGCCGCAACTGGGCATCGGCATCGCCGCGCCGGCCATGCTGCGCTTCTGGCGCATGCTTGCTCACGTGCACGGCAACATCTGGTCGGCAGCCGACCCGGCCCGATCTCTCAGCGTTTCGGAACCGACGGTGCGCCGCTACCTTGACGCCCTGACCCAGACGCTGATGGTGCGCCAGCTCCAGCCCTGGCACGCCAACCTGGCCAAGCGCCAGGTGAAGGCGCCCAAGGTCTACTTCCGCGACAGCGGCCTGCTGCACGCGCTGTTAGACCTGGGCACCTTGCCGGCCTTGCTGGCGCACCCGCGCCACGGCGCAAGCTGGGAAGGCTTTGCGCTCGAACAGGTCTTGCGCCTGGCGAAACCCGATGAGGCCTACTTCTGGGCCACGCACCAAGGCGCCGAACTTGACTTGCTGATGATCCAAGGCGGGCGCCGGATCGGCGTTGAGTTCAAGATGAGCGATCAACCCACGCTCACCAAGTCGATGCACGTTGCCATTGACGATCTGAAGCTGGATGCTCTTTACGTGGTGCACCCTGGAGAGCAGCGCTTTGCGCTCGGCGCGGGCGTGGAGGCGGTGCCTTTGTGGGCCATGCTGCCGGTGCCGCCGGCCGCCCAACGTTGATCCTCGATCCGGTCAAGGTCGTTGTCTTCATCGGTGGGGGGGATGGATGAATGTCTGCAGACAAGGCTTGACCTAGACCTGACCCCTGCGTTTGCGCCGAAGCCATTGACCACAACTACGGCCGCCCCTTCGCGTTTCTTGACCACCTGTTCGGCGCAGCCGCGCAAACCACCCTCGAGTGGCTGCGCCAATACGGCGTGCTGGGCGACTACGTACCCAACGGGTTTTGGGCACAGATGAACTTTCCGTTTGTTTGGCGGGGTGAGGGCCTACACCACCTCATGCAACCAGCGTGCAACCAGCGAAGGGGAGGTGCCTGCAGCATGAGAAACTGCTCTCACCCGGGTTGGGCACCAAATGCATACCATTTCAGAGTCGGAAGCCAGAGCGCTACTTTCCAACCATTCAGTCTGCTCGGATCCGGAGCTTCCTGGATGGATCCAGCAGAAGGATCAGCCCAGCTGTTCGATTCTTGAGTGTGGGCTGACGTCGCTCGAAGGCGTTGGCAGAGGCCTCTACCTCCAACTACAGTTCTATCAAGGCCCGGTGACAAAGTTGCGGGGCTACAAATTCACCGTGTTTCACCTTACGCCGTCGGGGCCGCAACGGGTGTATCAACTCGAAGTGAAGCAACATTCACGTCTTATCAAAGACAAGCATGCCTTCTCACATGAGCACATTGGACGGCTGCGGCAGCTGGGCTCTTCGACCTGGTCACGCTGGAGCTTTGATGAGGTGATGGCGCACTTTTGCAAGCAGACGAATGTCACGTTCAATTCACATGTCCCTGACCCCGAACACTTCGAGTTGAAGCCATGATTTGCGCGAACCTTTCTTCGTTGCTCGGCATAAGTTGTCATGCTTTGGCAGATGATGGATCCGTGGCCATGATCGAGACGTCGTTCATGTTCGACGACGGGGACATGCTACCGATTTTCGTTCAGTCCGTGAGCGAACAAATCCGTTTCTTCGACGATGGCGGTGTGCTGATGCACTTCCGAGGTCGAGGTCTACGGCTGGACGACAAACGCCGCATGAAGTTCATTCGATCGGCTACTGAACCCTACGGCGTGACGATCAATGATCATGGCGAAGTGGAGGTTTGGTCGCGCGGGGACGACGCCCCTTCAACCTTTGCGCGGTACCTCGCAGCGCTGGTATCGCTTACCACCTGGGAGCGTGACCAAGACGGGGTCAATAGTGACGCTAGCTTATTCGTCGACGAAGTCGGCATGTACCTGCGTGCGTGGAAGCCGGAAGTGGAGTTCACGGAAGGGCCAGAGTACACCGGAATTTCTGGTCAAATTATTCGATTGGACTTTCGCTTTGATGGGGCAGGCGTTATAGCTACAGGGCTCCATGCGAACGCTGTTGCGTCATCAATCAAGAAGTTGCTCGACATTCGGTCGGCGCCTCGAAACGCAGAATTGAAGCTCCTGGCAGTTATCGACGATCGTGCCGAAGTCA
>JANMYI010000229.1:0-6217 GCA_031381955.1 Burkholderiales bacterium | reverse complement strand
CGTGGCCGCTGACCGCAAAGCCGGCCTGCAACAGGTTGCCGGCCATGGCCGAGCCCATGATGCCCAGGCCCAGCAGGCCCACACGCTGAAGAGTGCCGCTGTGAGCGGTAACGGATGAAGGTGATTTGCGAGCGGCCATGGTGTGGGTGGTTTTGAGGTCGCGATTAAACTGAGCCGTAGGTTATCAGTTGAACAATAAGGAGCGCGCAACGTGACCAACCCTGATGCCATCACACCGACGCACCCAGCCCTGGCCGTGGGCCTGGTGGGCTATGGCTGGTGGGGCAAGACCATTGCGCGGCAGTTGGCCAACAACCCCTGGCTGAAGGTGGCGGCGGTGGCTGAAGTGGATGCCAGTGCACGCAGCGCGATGGCCACTGACCCGCTGCTGGTTGGCGTGGCGGTGCACGCCAGTGCTGCGGCGCTGCTGGCGCAGCCGGGGCTGGAAGCGGTGATCCTGTGCACACCGCACCTGGAACACGCGGCGCAGATCGTGGCTGCGGCCGAGCGCGGCCTGCATGTGTTCTGCGAAAAGCCCTTGTGCCTGACGCTCAATGACGCGCAGCGCGCTGTTGCCGCCTGCCGCTCGCGTGGGCTGGTGCTGGGCATCGGCCACGAGCGCCGCTTCGAGCCCGAGGTGATCGTGCTGCGCCAAATGATTGCCAACGGCACACTGGGCACGGTGTTGCAGATCGAGGCCAACTTCAGCCAGGACAAGTTCTTCGCCTTGCCCAAAGACAACTGGCGCCTGTCGAACGCTCATGCGCCGGTCGGGCCGCTCACCGCCACGGGCATCCACCTGGTGGACTTGAGCATCGCCGTGCTGGGCCCCTGCGACACCGTGTGGGCGCGGCTGTCCACGCTGGGCTCGGAGTTTGAGAACGGCGACACGCTGGCGGTGATGATGGCGTTCCCGAATGGCGCCAATGCGCTGATCAGCGCCGTGCTGGCCACGCCGTTCGAGGGTCGGTTTGCGGTTTATGGCTCCCAAGGCTGGGTCGAGATCCGCGACCGCACCCACCCTGAAAACTCCACCGGCTGGGACGTGACCACTGCGCTACGCGGGCAGCCGCCGCAAACGCGCTTTGCGCCGCCAGCGCCTTCGGTGCGCAGCAATCTGGAGGCCTTCGCGCAGGCGGTGCGCGGCGTGCGCCCGTACCCGGTACCGGCGCGCGAGATGCTGGCCAACGTGGCGGCGCTGCAGGCCATCATGCGCTCGGTGCAGCGGCGTGCGCTGGTGCCTGTGGCCGCGAGTTGACGGGCTACCTCTTGGCGGGCTGGTCGGCGGCTTGGTCGGCGGCGCAGTCGGCGGTGCAGTCGGCGGTGCAGTCGGCGCCGCCGGCCAAGCTTTCGGGTGCTCGCACGGGCGGTCCCACAGGGGCTGTCACGGCTTGTATTTATCGTTTGATCACCCTAGAGTCGGTGCCCATGAACCGAGTGACCTGCCTGACTGCGGCCCTTGAACTTCGGCGCTCGAACTTACCCCACCATCACCATCACCATCACCATCACCATCATCACCACCACCAGAAATCGCCGTGAAATTCAGCACCTTCATGATGCCGCTGCACCCGCCAGGGCGCAGCGCGACCGAGACCCTGCAAGAAGACCGCGAAGCCGTCATCCTGGCCGACCGGCTGGGGTACTCAGAGGCCTATGTCGGCGAGCACATCACCGATGCCGCCGAGACGGTCACCTCCAGCATGATCTTCCTGGCCACGTTGGCTTCTGAAACCAAACACATCATGCTGGGCACGGGCACCCTCAACCTGCCCAACACCCACCCGGCGGCCCTGGCCGCGCAGGTGGCCATGCTCGATCACCTGCTCAAGGGCCGGTTCATCATGGGCATCAGCCCAGGTGGCTTGATGAGTGACGCCGAAGTTTTCGGCAACATCGGCCGCGACCGCAATGCGATGTTTGTCGAGTGCATCAACACGGTGCTGAAGATCTGGGAGTCCGACCCGCCTTACAACATCGAAGGGCAGTTCTGGAACGTCTCGGTGCAGAAAACGATGATTCCCGAGATCGGCCAGGGCTTCATCATGAAGCCCTACCAAAAGCCGCACCCGGCCATCGTCGGCACCGCCGTGGCGCCGTTTTCGCAAGGCGTGACCGAAATGGCCAAGCGCGGCTGGGGCCCCATCTCGGCCAACTTCCTCATGCCCGAATGGGTGAAGAGCCATTGGCCCAAATACGTGGAAGGGCGCGCGGCGGTGGGCGCGGTGGCGCACCCGGCTGAGTGGCGCGTGGCCAAGAGCATCTTCGTGGCCGACGACGACGCCACCGCGCGCCGCTATGCGCTGCAAGAGGGCGGGCCGTATCACTTCTACTTCAAGCAGCTTTCGCGCAAGCTGGTGGGCGGCGGGCGCGGCAACCTGTTCAAGACCGACCCGGCCATGCCCGACAGCGCGATCACGCCCGACTACGTGACGCAACGCCTGGTCATCGCCGGCACGGTGAATTCGGTGGTCGACCAGATCCTGGCCTTCCGCGAACACGTGGGCGATTTCGGCAACCTGATCTACGCCTGCCACGACTGGCAAGACGCCGCTTTAGGCAAACGTTCGATGGAACTTTTCGCCACCGAAGTGATGCCGCGCGTGAACGCGGCCATTCGGCGCTGAGCCTGAGCCATGCAAGCCCGCCTCAACGACATCGACGTGCACTACGAGATCACGGGCCAGGGCCCGTGGTTGACACTGTCGCACTCACTGGCCACCACGCTCGACATGTGGCAGCCGCAACTGCAACGCCTGGGCGAACACTTCACGCTGCTGCGCTACGACACGCGCGGCCATGGTGGTACCTCGGCGAGCGCTGCGCCCTACACGTTGGCGCAACTGGCTGGCGACGCGCAGGCGCTGCTGCAACACCTGGGCGTGGCACGCAGCCATTGGTTAGGCTTGTCGATGGGCGGCATGATCGGGCAGATGCTGGCCATTCGCCAGCCGCAACTGCTGCACCGCGTGGTGCTGGCCGACACCACCGGCCAGGTGCCGCCGGCGGCGGCCCAGATGTGGGCTGACCGTGTAAAAACGGCCCGCACCGAAGGGCTGCAAGCGCTGGTGCAGCCCACGCTGGAGCGCTGGTTCACCGCCCCGTATCGCGCCGCGCAGCCCGAGCTCATGGCGCGCATCGGCGCCATGATCCGCGGCACGCCGGTCGAGGGTTATGCCGGCTGCTGCGCCGCCATTGCCGGCACCAATACGCTGGCGGCGTTGCAGCAGCAGCGCGCGCCGGCGCTGGTCATCGTTGGCGAACAAGATCAGGCCACGCCGCCGGCTGCCGCACAGGCACTGGTTCAACACTGGCCGGGGTCGCAATTGCGCGTGTTGCCGGGTGCCGCGCACTTGGCCAACATCGAGCAGGCGCAGGCCTTCAACGAGGCCGTGCTGGGCTTCTTGCTCGACGCCGGTGGCTGAGCCCGCAACAGGGAGACTCCCCATGGGACTGCGCTTTCTTGAACACCTGCTGATCCTGACCCACGACCCCGAAGCCACGCGCGACTGGTTCGTCAACAACCTGGGTTTTCGCAACGGCTACCACCCCGAGTTCGGCTTCCCGGTGTACTGGCTCTACATCGGCGAGCAAGACTCATCCACATCGGCAAGGCACGCCATTCCGCGCACCAAGGCACCTACCTGAAGACGCCGAGCGATGGCGACAGCGACCACGCGGCTGCCGGCGCCCTGGGCTCGGGCCGCATCGACCACCTGTGCCTGAACTGCGACGGCATCGAAGCCTTCATCGAGCGCCTCAGCGCCAACGGTGTGGCGTTCAGCGAGCGCAAGGCACACAACTCCAACCTGTACCAGCTCTTCATGCGCGAGCCGGTCAACGGCATCAAGGTGGAGCTGAACTTTGCCTGGGACGAAGCGGCGCGCATCGGCCGCGTGCCCGCCTGGACGGACGGCGGCGCGAATGACAAAGCCGCCGCCGAGGTGATGACGCCTGGCGCACCGGCCAAGGCCGCTACGTTCTGACGACTCTGCGCCAACCCGACCGTGCACCCGCGTATCAACCACCTCACTCAACCATGAACACCACCGCAGTCCGTTTTCACGCCACGGTACCCCGCGCCGCCCCCGTGGCCATGGCGCTGGGCTTTGACCCGATTGCTTTTGCCATCATCGGCATCCTGGCCATCGAGACGGGGCTGCTGACCCCGCCCTTCGGTATTTTGGTGTTCACGGTGAAAGCCGCCGTGCCTGATGAACCGGGTCTGAAGAACGGCGAAATCTTCCGCGGCTCGGTGCCCTGCTGGGTGGCCTTGCTGGCGGCCGTCCTGGTCATCATCGCGGTGCCTGAATTTGCCACCGGGCTGCCCAACCTGGGCAACGTGGTGCCCACCCAGTAGAAAGGTTTGCCCATGGCTGCTTACTGGCTTTCGCGCTGCGTCATCAACGACCCCGTGCAGTACAAGAAGTACACCGACCGCGTGCCGGCCATCATCGCCGCGCACGGCGGGCGCGTGCTGGCGCGCGGCGGCCAGTACCAGATCATGGAAGGGCCTGAAACCTTTCACCGCTTTGTCGTCATCGAATTCCCCACGCTGCACTGTCAGCGTGCCCATCGCCGGCCGCGCCGAGCGCTTCCCGGTGAACCGCGTTTACTGCGTGGGCCGCAACTACGAAGATCACGCCAAGGAGATGGGCACAGCGCCCCGATCGGGCCCATCATCCCCCTGCGGCCCAGGTGGGTGACATCACCAACGCCGCCATCGCCTTGCAGGGCAATGGCGTGGACCGCCAGCGCAGCACGGTGGCCAAGCTGATCTGGAACATGGCGGAAACCATTGAGCACTTGTCCGCGGCCTGGGAAGGCAAGCTCAAGCTTGCGTGAAAGCGCGACCGAATCCATCGGTCTCGTTGTCCTACAGCTTCTCGGCCTGCAGGAGGACGCTGCCGGCGCGGCACGGGCCATATAAACAGTTTGCGCCGCCACCGCGCCTCGAACTCGTTTTAGCCCCACTTCCAGAGGAACTGCCCTATGCACTCTGCCACCACGCTGCCGCCGAGCACTGCACCTGCCGACCAAGACCTCTCCGAGCAGGCCCTTCCCGGCCACGGTATTCCGTCGCAGGATCCGAACCCCGCGGCACAAATTGCGCTGGAGCCCGAGGAGGCTGAGCGCGAGGCCAAGTCGGTGGTGACGGGTGGCGGCCTGGTCGGCGGCGCAGCCATCGGCGCGGTCATCGGCGTCGTGGTGGCGGGGCCGGTGGGTGTGGTGGTGGGCAGCACGCTCGGTGCCATTGCCGGCGCACTGGGTGGTGCCGCCGCTGGCACGGTCATGCAGCCGGCAAGTTCGAGCAGCGGCGACCCTGTGGTCGAGGACAGTGCATCTGCAAATAACGATTTGACAATAAGCAGCGCGAAGCCCTGAGCGGTTGGTTCCAGCCAGCTCGCGCACGCGAGCAGTAAACCTGGTTCAGCGTGCGCAGCAGATTCCAGTTCTTGCTGCAAACGTGCCGCCATGCTAATCTGGTCAGCATGACCAGAAAAGCAGCAACACGTGCGACAGCGCCAGCACAGCCCACCCAGCCTGCACGTTCAGGCTGGCGACTTCAAGACGCTAAAGCGCGCTTCAGTGAGCTGGTGCGCCTGGCGCACAGCGATGGGCCGCAGCATGTCACGCTGCATGGCCGCGATGCGGTGGTGGTGGTCGATGCCGCCGAGTTCCGCCGCATGAAGGGCGCGCGCACCGGGCAAGCGCTGGTCGAGGCACTGCAAGCGTCACCGCACCGTCAGATTGAGCTTGTGCCAAGCCGGTCGGCCATGCCGGTGCGGGCGGTCAAGCTGTGAAAGGCTGGCTGCTCGATACAAACGTGATTTCAGAGCTGCGCCGGCCGCGGCCCAGCGCACGGGTGCGCGCCTTCGTTGCTGCACAGGCGTTGGAGCAACTCTTCGTCAGCACCGTCACGTTTGCCGAGATGCGCTTCGGCATCGAGGTGGTGGCTGACCCGATTCGCCGTGCGGAGTTGAAGGACTGGCTGCTGCACAAAGTGCGGCCCTTGTTCGATCAGCGCGTGCTTGAAGTGTCAGAAGACGTGATGTTCAAGTGGCGGCTGCTCGTTGAGGAAGGCCGCAAGGCCGGGCACACTTTTTCGCAGCCTGATCTGATCATTGCGGCAACTGCTCTACACCACGGGTTGACGGTCGTGACGCGCGACGCCGCGGGCTACGAGCGCACCCGCGTGCCGCTGTTGAACCCGTGG
>JANMYI010000421.1:0-2327 GCA_031381955.1 Burkholderiales bacterium | reverse complement strand
GTCGGCCAGGCGGGCCAGGCGGCGCGAGGCCACGGCCTTGTACAAGCGCAACTCGATGGCGCCGGCGGCGCACCAGAAGTCGGGTGCGCCGGCCTGCGCGGCCTTCAGCGACGCATCGATGGCCGCCAGCCGCGCGCGCGGCCACTTCAGCGGCTTGCGTTCCAGCGCGGCCAGCCGCATCTGCACGCCCAGGCCGTTGAGTGCCGGGTAGTACAAATTGACGGCCTGGCCGGCCGCGGCCAGGCGCTCGGCATGCTCATAGTGTTGCGCGGCCTGGCGCAAGGCGGCGAGTTCGCTGCGCCGCCGGCCCTGGCGCGCGTGCAGCAGCGCCTGGCGCTTGTAGGCGCTGCCCAGCAAGGCCTGGCGTTCGGGGGTGGGCTGCAGCGCGCACAGGGCGTCCAGCCGCTGCACGGCCTCAAGCAGGCCGCGCTCGGCGCGCGCCAGGTCATTGTCTTTCTCGGCGCTGCGGGCGATCAGGTTGGCTAACTGCTCGGCGCAGCGGAACGAGGCGCTGCCGTCGAGCGCGGCCTCGGCGCGGCGGTACCAGGCGATGGCGCGCGCGGTATCGCCCGCTTCGGCATAGGCCGCACCAAAAGCCTCGGCCACCGTGCCGGTGCTGCCCCACAGCGGCGCGAAGCGGTCGTCCAGCGCGCGCAGTTTGTCTTCCGCCTGCTGGGCCTGGCCGGTGCCCTGTTCGCCATAGCGGCAGCGCACGGCCAGGGTGTCCAGGGCCAGGTTCAACGCCAACGCCGACGACACGCCACCGTATTCGGCCAAGGGGTTGGGTTTGGCCTGGACGTTGGTGCGCGCGCTGTCGCGCCAGCTCCAGCCCGGGTCGCCATAGCACTGGTAGGCGGCCCAGGTGTTGCCCAGCGGGTTGGCCTCCCAGGCCGCCTCGCGCGCTTGCCCCACGGCGTGGCTGAAACGTTCGCCGCGGCGCAACGCGGCGTAAAAGGTGGTGGCGAAGATCTCGGCCGGGCCGTCTTCCACCGCCCAGCCGGCGGCCACCACGCAGCGCACGCCAGCGCGGATCAACTCGTCGGCAATGTTGGCGGCGAAGGCGGCGCGGTCATAGTGCAGCGTCAGCACGCTGGCATCGCGCCCGGCCAGGTGGCAACAGTTCAGGAACACCAGCTCGGGCACGGTGCGCATGGCGCGGACTTCGTTGGCGCCCAGGAAGGTGCCGCCGGACAACACCACCCCGCCGTCGGCCCGCGGCTCACCATGCCCGGCCACGTGCACCACGCGGTAGCTGCGGCCGTACAGCGCGTTGATGATGCTGCGCGAATCGTCGCTGCCGCTGACCAACGCGGTCACCTTGTCCGGCCCCAATTGGGCGGCCATTTGCATGGCCACTGCTTGCGCTTCGGCGCGTGCACCGGGCAAGGGCGGGTAGACGGCGTGGTCGCACAGCGGCTCGCCAATCACCAGCACGTTGTCTTCGCGGCTGGCGTCGTGCACCGTTTCGCGGAAGTTGGCGGTGCGCAGCTTGCGCAGCAGCTTGGTGCGGATGGCCCAGGGCCGCGGGTCGCAATGCGTTCGCGCGGCGTCGGTGTTGAGCAGCTCCCACGGGATGGCCGCGGTGGCGGCGTCCAGCTCCAGCAGCATGTCGCTGCTGCCGGCCAGGGTGGGCTCCAGCTCGATGGGCACCAACAGGTTGAACAGCGTGCGGCCGATCTGGGCGTCGCGGTTGCCATCGTTCGATGCGCTTTGCACCAACTGCACCAGCAGCGGCCCCTGCGCGCGCTGGGCGCGTACTTCAGAGCGCGCGCGGCGCGTGTCCACGGTGTAGGTGATGAGCGGCTGCTTGTTTTCATCGAGCGTCTGCACGGCGCTGATCAGGTCGTGCGCGGCGCCGCGGTAGTTGCCTTCGAGCGCGCGGCGCAGGCCGCCGGTGCCTTCCTTCACCGCGCGCGCCAGGTCGATGCGCCCGGGCGTGGCCTGGGCCTGGGCTTGCAAGGCCAGCCAGGCTTCACTGGCGCGCTCAAGGTACCACTCGATCAGCGTCAGCCCGGCCACGCGCGGCCAGCCGTTGTCTTGCAGCTGCTCATCGGCCTCGCGCACGCCCTGCGCCACCAGTTGGGCCGAAATGCCTGGCGAGACGCCCGGCCCGCCGCTGCCCACCAGCGTGGCCGTCAGTTCAAAGGGCGGCGGCGCCTGCGTGGCCGGCGCGCTTTGCAGCACATGCTGGGCATGCGCCAGCACCGCCAGGCGAATGGTGTGCACCAGCTCGGTGGGCTTCATCTTTCCTTCATCGCCCAGGCCGGCCACCACCACCGCCGCCGGCTGCGGCGGTAGCAGCGGGTTGCGCAAGTTACGTGAACGGT
>JANMYI010000062.1:0-5847 GCA_031381955.1 Burkholderiales bacterium | reverse complement strand
ATGGCCGAGCCGTTTCCGGATACCGGCCTGGCGCTGGCGCCGCTGTACGACGAGCCCTTTGTCGCCGCCGTGCCCAAGGCGCACCCGCTGGCCAAACGCAAGCAGCTCAGCGCCGAGGAACTGAAGGCGCAGACCGTGCTGCTGCTGGGCACGGGGCATTGCTTTCGCGACCATGTGCTCGAGGTCTGCCCCGAGCTGGCGCGCTTTGCCAGCGGCGCTCAAGGCATGAGCAAGAGCTTTGAAGGCAGCTCGCTGGAAACTATTCTGCACATGGTGGCCGCGGGCATGGGCGTGACCGTGGTGCCCCAGCTCAGCGTGGCCCAGGCCAGACACGCCCAGGTGGCCTACCTGAAGTTCAGCCCACCCGTGCCCACGCGCCGCGTGGTGCTGGCCTGGCGGCGCAGCTTCCCGCGCGTTGCCGCCGTGGCCGAGTTGCGCCGCGCGGTGCAGTGCTGCGGGCTTGAAAGCGTCACCCTCCTGTCATGACCATTCAAAGCCTGCTCAAGGAAATTGCCCGCGGCAAAGATGGCGCGCGTTCGCTCAATGGCGAGCAAGCCCAGGAGCTGATGGCCGCGGTGCTCGATGGCCGGGCGAGCGTGGCGCAGCGCGCGGGCTTTGCCATTGCCATGCGCGTGAAGGGCGAAACCGCGGCCGAGCTGGCGGGTTTTTTGCGCGCGGCGCAGCCGCACTTGCTGCCGTTGCCTAACGTTTCAGATGCGCCCTGCCCCCTCTGCCCAATTTGGCTGCCCAGCTACAACGGCGCGCGCCGGTTGCCCAACCTCACGCCGCTGCTGGCGCTGTTGTTGGCGCAGCAAGGCGTGCCGGTGCTGGTGCATGGCGTGACCGAGGACGCCGCGCGCACCACCAGCGCCGCGGTGTTCCAGGCCTTGGGCCTGGCCATGACCCACAGCGCTGCCGACCTGGCCCAAGCCTGGGCACGCAACGAGCCGGCCTTCATGCCGCTGCGATCACTTTGCCCGCCGTTGGCTGAATTTCTAACGTTGCGCCAGGAAATCGGCGTGCGCAACAGCGGGCACACGGTGGCCAAACTGCTGCATGCACCCGACACGCCCGCGCTGCGCGTGGTGAACCACACCCACCCTGAATTTGCCGCCTCGCTGGCCGAACTGCTGCAAGCCACGCAGGCCCACGCCATGCTGATGCGCGGCACCGAAGGCGAGCCGGTGGCCGATGCCCGGCGCACGCCGCGCATGGACGTTTATCTGCACGGCGTGCTCGACACGCAGCACAGCGTGCCCGCGCAGGGCGGCAGCCTGCATGCCCTGCCCGGCCTGCCCGGGCTGATCGACGCTGCCAGCACCGCGGCCTACACGCGGCAAGTGGCGAGCGGCGCGCTGCCGCTGCCGGCACCCTTGCAGCAGCAGCTCGATGCCTTGATAGGTGCGCGGCGCGCGCTGCTGGCAGCGATCAGGCATTGAGGCGGTCTCAATGCGGGAGCGGCCGCCGTCAAGCTGTCATCGCCAGCGTCAAACCACGGTCAAGGTCACGTCGATGTTGCCGCGCGTGGCGTTCGAGTACGGGCAGACCTTGTGCGCGGCGGCCACCAGGGCTTCAGCCGCCGCGCGCTCCATGCCCGGGATGTTGACGGCCAGTGCCGCCTGGATGCCGAAACCCGTTGGAATGGGGCCGATGCCGACTGAAGCGTCGATCTTGGTGTCAGCCGGCAACGCGATTTTCTGCTGGCCGGCGACGAACTTCATCGCCCCCAGAAAGCAGGCCGAGTAGCCCGCGGCGAAGAGTTGCTCGGGGTTGGTGCCGTCGCCATTGCCGCCCATTTCCTTGGGTGGGGCGAGCTTGACCTGCAACTTGCCGTCGTCGCTCTTGGAGCCACCGTCGCGGCCCCCGGTGGACGTGGCGTGGGCGGTGTAGAGGATCTTGTCGAGCGCCATGCTGATTTCTCCGTGAAGTGAGCCGTTGCCGGCGATTGGACAAGCACCACAGCGGTCAGGCTGAGGCGCCTGTGGAAAACGGTGTGACCTGATCGCGCAGGGGCTGCACGCGCAGCGACGCTGCTGCCGAACGATACTTGCTCTGCGTCGATGTCACCCAACTGTCACCGCGTCGCCGTAGCATTTCCACCGCGGGTGCGTGGCGCCCGCGCCCATCCCCCTCGACATTCACCGGAGGAATCGCGATGAAACTTCAGCGCAGGCAAGTCATGCTGTTGGCAGCAGGAGTCAGTGGCGCGGGCCTGGCCCCGCAAGCACGCGCGGCGGTCGACAACAGCGCGCTCGAGCGGCCCGGGTTCCGCGAGCACAAGGCCACCTTTGGGCTGGTCTACCGGCTGCCCAAGGACGTGACCGACGTGCTGGACAACAAGATCTACCCCACCTTGCGCGAGCGGCTGGTCGCACTCGGCCTGGCCGACGAAGCACGCACCTTCAACCTGCAGCACGTGACGGTGGTGCACCTGCACAACGCCGACCCGGGCACGCCACAGCGCATGCTCAAGGCGCTGAACAAGGTGCCGCCGGTGCTGAGCCTGCAGCTCACCGGCTTCTACAACACCGAAGCCTCCAAAGGCGCCGGCGCACCCTGGTGGTTCGACTTGGGCGTGACCAAATCGGGCCCGGGCTACACCGAGATGATGGCGTTCAACACCCAGGCCACCGCCGCGCTGACGCCCCTGCGCGACGGCCCGTTGCCGCGCTGCACCGGCCCGGTGTACGCCAACATGAGTGAGGCCGCGCGCGAGCTCACGCGCACGGTGGGCGTGAGCGGCGTCAACGTCATCAAGGACGGCAAGGAGACGGCCTCGCACAACCCGCACAACACGCTGGTCTACAGCATGGCGCGCTACGACGAGCGCATCCAGGCGGCGATGAAGAGCGTGGCCGACGACATGAACAAAGTGCTGCCCGACGGCATGAACACGCAGTTCAAGGAAGTGTCCATCGTCGAGATCGGCTTCATGGGCAACGTGCTGCGCGAGTTCTATCGCATCGGCCTGGGCGACGGCGCGGCGTTCGACACCACCAGCGGCAAGCCGGTGCGGTTGGGGGCGTAGTGGCGGTTATGCGGCACGCCCCGCCTGGTCGTTGCGCTGGCTGTTCGCGATGACTGGCCCGGCAACACCCACACCAGCGCCTGAAGCGCGCAGCGCGCCGGCCGTGCTGATCACTGGTGCCACGGGTTTTATCGGCCGTGCCCTGGTGGCCCAGTGGCGTCGCGCCGGCCGCCCCCAGATCGTGTTGACGCGCGATCTGCGCCAGGCCCGCGCCAACTTTGGGACCGATGTCTGGGTGGTGGACAGTCTGGACGCCCTGCCGAGTGAGACGCAGCTTGACGCCATCATCAACTTGGCCGGCGCGCGCGTGCTGGGCCTGCCCTGGAGTGCAGTGCGGCGGCGCGAGCTGTTGGCCAGCCGCATCAGCGTCACGCAGGCGGTGGTGGCTTTGATTGGCCGCCTGCAGCAACGCCCACGCGTTCTGGTCAGCGCCTCGGCAGTGGGCTACTACGGCGCGCTGGATTTCCGTCTGCCTTGCACGGAGGACAGCCCGCCAAAGCCGGGTGAGTTTCAGTCCGATCTGTGCGTGGCCATCGAGCATGAAGCCAGCCGCGCCCAGGCCTTTGGCGTGCGCGTGGTGCGGCTGCGCCTGGGCGTGGTGTTGGGCCGCGGCGATGGCGCCTATCCGATGCTCGCGCGGGGCAGCCGACTCGGTCTGGGCGCCGTGCTGGGCACCGGCCGACAACCCGCACCATGGATTCACCTGGCCGATGCATTGGGCCTGATCGACTTGGCGCTGGCGCACAGCGCCCTGAACGGCGCGTTGAATGCGGTTGCACCGAGCACGCCGACGCAGGCCGAGTTTGCCCAGGCCATGGCGGCGTCTTTCGGAACGCGCGTGCGCTTGCGCATACCTGCCTGGCCATTGCGTCGTCTGGCCGGCGAGATGGCCACCTTGTTGCTGGACGGCCAAAACGTGCGGCCCCAGCAAGCCTTGGCGGCCGGTTATCAGTACCGCTTTGCCACCCTGAGCGAGGCCTTTGCCGACCTGCGTGGCCGGCCTGCATCGGCGTAGGCCGGGCCATTTTGGCCGCGCGCTGCGACCAAGGCCAGGCCCCGCCCGAGCGTGCCCAGCAGCCGATGTACGTGTAGCGACCTAGCCAGCGGTAGTGGCTTACTTGGGCAGCACGACGCTGTCGATGACATGGATCACGCCGTTGTCGGCAACGATGTCGGTCGCGGTGACCTTGGCGCCGTCGACCATCACTCCACCGGCGGTGGCCACGGTCAGTTCCGAGCCCTGCACGGTCTTCACCTTGCCGGCTTTGACGTCTTTGGCCATCACCTTGCCTGCCACCACGTGATAAGTCAGCACCGCGGTCAGCTTGGACTTGTCGGCCAGCAGCGCGTCAAGTTGCGCTTTGGGAATTTTCGCGAACGCTTCGTCGGTCGGTGCGAACACCGTGAACGGGCCGGCGCCCTTCAAGGTGTCGATCAGCCCGGCGGCGGTGAGTGCCGCGGCCAGGGTCTTGAACGTGCCGGCACTTACGGCGGTATCGACAATGTCTTTGGATTGGGCAGACAGCGCGACGAATGACAGGGCGGCAATGGCGAGGGTTTTTTTCATGATGATTTTCCTTGAGTGGAGAGTCGAACGAGGGAATGAACACGGGTGAGTGGAATCAAGCCTCGCGGCTTGGGCGATTGGATCAAGACGCGACTGCCGGCGAAGAAGCAGAGCAGGGGGTGGGCCCGCTGCAGGAAGCGGCATCGATAGACCTAACAGGATTAAATATGGACTTGTGAGTTCAAATTGTCAACTGTATGGTCATTTTATGACTTTACAGTTCACTTGCTGCAACCCGCGCTTCGTGGTGACCAACCTGGAGCACCCGGCGCAGCAGCTCTACGACGACATCTACTGCCAGCGTGGTGAGGCCGAGAGCCGCATCAAGGAAGCTCAAGTGGGCCTGTTCGCCACGCGCACGAGTTGCCACCACTTCGCGGCCAACCAGTTGTGGGTGTTGTTGGCTGCGCTGGCCTACGTGCTCATCGAGAGGCTGCGGCGCGCACCGGCGCTGCAAGGCACCGAGTTGGCCAGCGCGCAGGTGGACACGCTGCGCGTCAAGTTGCTCAAGCTCGCGGCCGGGGTCACGCGCAACACGCGGCGCATCCGGCTGTACTTCGCATCGAACTGGCCCAGCGCAGCGAAATCGACCCACCCGCGACCTTCGATTTGCCAAACCTGCCCACCGCCCCTCGCCCACCACCATCAAAAGTTGAAGACATAGCGCTGCCCCTTGTGCAGCACGATGGCGCTCTTGGCGTGGATGCGTTCCAGCGTGAAACCCGGCGCCAGCTCATCGCGTTCGCGCAGCACCTGGCCGTTGACGATCAACATGCGGTCGGCCGGCCGGTCGGAATAGACCGAGCCTGAAACGCTCAGCGCCGGCAACTCGCGGCGCACCTCTTCGGGCATGGGGCCGGGCGCGGCCGCTTTGGCGGTATTCGGCAGGCTGGCCGTGGCCACGGGTGAAGCGGCTGCAGCCACCGCGCCAACGGGCGCGGTAGCCACCGGTGCCCGTGCCATGGGCGCGGTGGTGGTCGGTAGCGGCAGCGGCGCAGAAGGCACAGGCGCTGCCGCCACCGCAGGCTGAGTCGGCGCCGCAATGGGCGCCTTGGGCTTGGGCAACGGCCGCGGGGGCTCCAGGCGCAGCGCGGGTGGGGGGGCGGCAGGCGGCAGCGCTGGGGCGGCCACCGCCACAGGCGGCACGGCCGCCATATTCGCCGGCCGTGCCGCGGCAGGCTGGCGCGCGGCCATTGGGGGTGCCGCGCTGGGCGCGGGCGCCGGGTCATCTTGCAGCCACAGCCAGCCGGCC
>JANMYI010000060.1:0-2797 GCA_031381955.1 Burkholderiales bacterium | reverse complement strand
ATCGACGCGCGCTGCGCGCCACCGCTGCGCGCCTCGGAGTCCGACAAGCGCAGCAACTCGGGCAAGCCCAGCGCCACGGCCAGGCGGTGCAGGCTGTCTTCGCGCACCAGGTGGGCACGCACGCGAGTGAGTTCGCCTTCATCGCTGCCGGCCATGCGCTCGTAGAGCAGCGTCGACACCACCAGGTTCAACACCGCGTCGCCCAGAAATTCAAGGCGTTCGTTGTGCTCGGTGCCGCTGCTGCGGTGGGTGAGCGCGCGCAACAACAGCGCAGGTTGAGCGAAGCGATGGCCCAGCGTTTGTTGCAGCTGTACCAACGCCAAGTCTTGGGACGAGTCATGCACCATGGTCGCTACAGGATAGCGCAGCGCCGAGCTACCTCAAGCAAGGCAGCACCCTCTCGGAGGGTCGATCGCCGTACTCGGCGAGCGGGGTGCTCCAGTTACCGCGAGCGGCCGGTGTAGCGGATCAGCAGCGAGGCCGGCCCGCCAAGCGGAATCTCTTTCGAGTACGCGTACTTGATCACGACCTTCTCGCCCTCTTTGGTGATCTCGAGATCGCTGCCCGAAATGCTCTGCACCGAGAACTCGATTTCCTTGAGCTTGTCGAAAGCAGCGCGCGCTTCGGGCACCGAGGCTGGCGCCGCAGCGGCCACTTTGTCGACCAGGCGCTGCACCGTGAGGTACTCGTTCACCGTGGGCAGCACGCGCACCGCCACATAGGCGAAGAAACCGATCAACACGGCCCAGAAGATGAGGCCGAACAGGGTCACACCCCTCTGCATGCGGCGCACGGGGCAGTTGGCTGGCTGGTTCATGGCGGCAGTAGCCGTGCAGGACACGGGTGTTGGTCAATCGAACGCGCCGATTCTGCCGAGGTTGCCGAGGTTCATCCAAACGAAGAAGGCCCTTCCAACGATGTTTTCATCAGGAACGAAGCCCCAGAAACGCGAGTCCTGCGAGTTGTCGCGGTTGTCGCCCATCATGAAGTAGTGCCCTGCCGGCACCTTGCACGTCACGCCTTCGGCGGTGTAGCGGCAGTTCTCATGCAAGGGAAAGCGCTTTTCATCGATGCCGAAGTACGAAGGCCGGTTCACATCGACCAGGATGCTGTGCTGCACCTTGCCCAGCGATTCACGGAACATCGGCGCGTAGCGGCGCGTGTCTTCATCGTAGAACTCGCCCTGGGCCTGCTCTGGCACGGGTTGGCCGTTGATGCTGAGCTTCTGGTTGATGTAGCTGATTTCGTCGCCCGGCAGGCCGACCACACGCTTGATGTAGTCTTGCCGCGGATCGACGGGGTAGCGAAACACCATCACGTCGCCGCGTTGGGGGTCGTTGTTGGCGATGATCCTTTTGTTGATCACCGGCAGGCGCACGCCGTAGTGAAACTTGTTTACCAGGATCAAGTCGCCCACGTGCAACGTGGGGATCATCGAGCCCGATGGAATCTTGAACGGCTCGAACAGGAATGAGCGCAGCAAGAAGACGACCAAGATCACCGGGAACAGCCCCGCGGTCCAATCGAGCCACCAGGGCTGCGCTAGCAAGGCGCTGCGAGCCTGCGCCACATCGCCGTCGACCTTGTCGATGCCCATCTTGGCCAGGCTCTGGCGGCGCTGCGCGTCTTGCACCTCGAGCGCCGCGGCCTGCGCTTCGCGCTGCGGCTTGAAGATGAAGCGCTCGGCCAGCCAGTAAGCCAGCGTGACGACCGTGAGCAAGAACAGCAGCAGGGCGAAGTTGCCCATCCAAAAGCCCATGTACCAACCGCCCAGGTACACGAGCAGGCAGCCATAGAGAACGGCAGTCAAGGCACTCATCAATCGTCCACCCGAAGTATGGCCAGGAAGGCCTCTTGAGGCACCTCGACGGTGCCAATCTGCTTCATGCGCTTCTTGCCGGCTTTTTGTTTTTCAAGCAACTTGCGCTTGCGGGAGACGTCACCGCCGTAGCATTTTGCCAGCACGTTTTTGCGCAGCGCCTTGATGTTCTCGCGCGCAATGATGTTGGCGCCGATGGCCGCCTGAATGGCCACGTCGTACATCTGGCGCGGGATCTGCTCGCGCATCTTGGCCGCCACGGCGCGGCCGCGATACTGACTCTGCACGCGGTGCACGATGATGCTCAGGGCGTCGATGCGGTCGCCGTTGATCAGCAAGTCGACCTTCACCACATCGGCCGCGCGGTACTCCTTGAACTCGTAGTCCATGCTGGCGTAGCCGCGCGACACGCTCTTCAATTTGTCGAAGAAGTCGAGCACGATCTCGGCCAGCGGCAGCTCGTAGGTGAGCATCACCTGGCGCCCGTGGTAGGCCATGTTCATCTGCACGCCGCGCTTCAGGTTGCACAGCGTCATCACCGGGCCCACCGAGTCTTGCGGCATGTACAGGTGCACGGTGACGATGGGCTCGCGGATCTCGTTGATGCGGCCCAGGTCAGGCATCTTCGAGGGGTTTTCCACCAGCATCACGGTGCCGTCGTTCAACTCCACTTCGTACACCACGCTGGGCGCGGTGGTGATGAGGTCTTGATCGAACTCGCGCTCCAGGCGTTCCTGCACGATCTCCATGTGCAGCAGACCCAGGAAGCCGCAGCGAAAGCCGAAACCCAGCGCCTGGCTCACCTCGGGCTCATAGCGCAAAGATGAATCGTTGAGCTTCAACTTCTCCAGCGCGTCGCGCAGCGACTCGTATTCGCTGGCCTCGGTCGGATAGAGACCGGCGAACACCTGCGGCTGAATCTCCTTGAAACCGGGCAAGGCCTCAGCGGCCGGGCCGGCATTGTTCGGTAGCTTCTTC
>JANMYI010000008.1:0-9290 GCA_031381955.1 Burkholderiales bacterium | reverse complement strand
GTCGCGTGATCATCAGGGAGCGTCCGTGCTCCCCTCTGCTGGCTTCGCCTTGGGAGGGGCGCGGGGGCTCATCAGGCAACCTCCGTGCTCCGCACTTCGGTATTCGCCTTGGGATCGGCCCGGCGGCTCATCAGGCAACCTCCGTGCTCCGCACTTCGGTATTCGCCTTGGGATCGGCCCGGCGGCTCATGCATCATCCGCGCATGCCCGCCACCGTCACCCTGGCCAGCCTGCGCGCGCATGCGATTGCCCGCTCGCTGTTCACGCCCACCACGCTGCCCAAGGCCATCGTCAGGCTGGGCTTCGTGCAGGCCGACCCGATCCGTGCCCCGGCGCGCGCGCAAGACCTGACGCTGCGCCACCGCGTCAAAGGCTATCGGGCGGGCGACCTGGAGCGGCGCTACGCCAAACTGGGCATTGAAGAGGACTTCTTCATCAACTATGGCTTCTTGCCGCAAGACCAGTTGGCGCTGATGCACCCGCGCACGCCACGCACGGTGTGGCCGAAGACGCGCTGGGCCCAGGCCAACGAGGTGCTGGCCTTCATCCGCGAGCGCGGTGTGGTGCACCCGCGCGAGGTCGAAGCCCAGTTCCAGCATGGCAAGGCGCGCAACTGGTTCGGCGGCAGCAGCAATGCCAGCACGCAGTTGCTTGACGGCATGCACTACCGCGGCCTGCTGCGCGTGGCGCGGCGAGAAGGGGGCACCCGCGTGTATGCCGCGCGCGAGGCCTGGCTGAATGACGCCGATACGCCCGCCAGCACCCAGGAATGCCAGGCCCGCATGGATGCGCTGGTCGACAAGGTGGTGGCCAAGTACGCGCCAGTGCCGCTGGCCACGCTGGGCAAGTTGCTCAGCCACCTGGGCGGCGCCGCGCCGCAGTGGCGGGCCGACCGGGCCCGCGCGCTGGCCGCATCCAAGAAGCGCCTGGCGCATGCGCGCATCGACGGCGTCGATTGGTACTGGCCGGCCAGCGAACGCCTGCGCCGCACGGCGCCCGAAGGTGTGCGCCTGCTCACGCCGTTCGACCCCATCGTCTGGGATCGCGTGCGGTTCGAACACTTCTGGGGTTGGGCCTACCGCTTCGAGGCCTACACGCCGCCGGCCAAGCGCAAGCTCGGCTATTACGCCTTGCCGCTGCTGTGGGGCCACACCGTGCCGGGTTGGGCCAACGTGGCGCTGCAAAGCGATGTCTTGAGCGCCAGCGCCGGCCTGGCCAGCGGCAAGCGGCCGGTGGCGGCGCTGCAGCGCGGGCTGGAAGAAGAATTGCTGCGCATGGCAACGTTCCTGCGCCTGCCGGGCGCTCGCATCGAGCTGCGCTGGGTTTGATATAACCTCTGGCTTCAGCGGCGCGCGGCCAGCACCGAGCGCGCCACGTCGGCAAAGCCAGCGCCGCGCGCGCCAGGGGTGATGTAGGCCGGCCAATCAGTCAACTGCGCCGCAAAGTCCAGCAGGTTGGCTACACCCACACTCAGCGGGAAGTGGCGGAACATCACCTGGTCGTTGGTGGAGTCGCCCACGTAGAGCCAGCGCCCGGGCGCGGCGTCGGTGTCCAGGCCCAGCAGGTGTTGCGCCGCCCAGCGCGCGCCGCTGCGTTTGCTGTGCGTGCCAAACCAGCCGTTGATGTGGATCGAGCTGACCGTGGCCACCATGCCGGCGCGCTGCATGCGCTGCACCACTTGTTCGATTTGCGCGGCATCGAGCTGGGCGAATTCGCTGTGGTCGATGGCGATGTCGGTGGCGCGCCCGGCGCTGTCTTGCGCCAGCGTGGCGCCGGGCACCTCGCGCAGCACTTGTTGCGCCACGTCGCGCAGGCGCAAGGCGTTGTGTGCGCGCGTGGCGGCGTCTTGCGCATAGGCGGTATGCAGCACATCGCCCTCGCGCCACAGCAGTACCGCGCCGTTCTCGGCCACGATGGCGTTCAGCGGCCAGGCCAATGCGAACGGCCGGCTCCAGCCGAGCGGCCGGCCGGTGATGGCCATCACTGGCACGCCGGCGGCACGCAACGCCACCAACGCGGCCAGTGCCGCGGGCTCGATGGCGCCGGCGCGGGTGAGCGTGTCGTCAATATCGGTGAGCACGCCGTGCAGCGCGCGCAAGGGCGCCGCGGGCGCTTCGGCCCAGGGTCGCGGCGGGGTGGGGCGGCGAGAAGCGCTCATCAGATTCAGTCTCGCACACGGTCTGGCCTCGATTCGCCAAGTACTTTCTGGGCTTCCTGTGCGCCGCGCTGGTAAACTGCCGGCCTCAGTTCCGAGGAGCGTTGCAAGGCCCGACCAGGGCCCCAGGCTCGGAACCCTTCACAGGCAACGGCGCTCACCCGCAATGAACTTGCGCGTGAGTGGGCTTGAAGTTCAGGCCTCATCTCTTGCGCACGGCATTGCGGGCTCACGACCTTTGGAGCCCCCTCATGAACGCCGTTCTCAAACCCCTGCACAACGATCAATTCGCCGTTGCCGACCTCTCGCTGGCCGCCTGGGGCCGCAAGGAATTGAACATCGCTGAAAGCGAAATGCCCGCGCTGATGGCCATTCGCCGCGAGCATGCCGCCAGCCAGCCGCTCAAGGGCGCGCGCATCACCGGCAGCCTGCACATGACGATTCAAACCGGCGTGCTGGTGGAAACGCTGCAAGCCCTGGGCGCCGACGTGCGCTGGGCCTCGTGCAACATCTTCAGCACGCAAGACCATGCCGCCGCGGCGCTGGTGGAGCGCGGCACGCCGGTGTTTGCGTACAAGGGCGAGTCGCTGAAGGACTATTGGGACTACACGCACCGCATCTTCGAGTTCGGCTCCAAGGGCACGGCGGGCGAAGGCCCGAACATGATTCTTGATGACGGTGGTGACGCCACGCTGCTCATGCACCTGGGCAAGCGCGCCGAGAAAGACGCCTCGCTGCTGGCCAACCCGGGCAGCGAAGAAGAGCGCGAGCTGTTTGCCGCCATCAAGGCCAAGCTGGCAGTTGATGCCTCGTGGTACAGCCGCAAGGCCGCGCAGATCATCGGCGTGACCGAAGAGACGACCACCGGCGTGCACCGCCTGAACGAAATGAGCGCCAAGGGCACGCTGCTGTTCCGCGCCATCAATGTGAACGACTCGGTCACCAAGAGCAAATTTGACAACCTGTATGGCTGCCGTGAAAGCCTGGTTGACGGCATCAAGCGCGCCACCGACGTGATGGTGGCCGGCAAGGTGGCGGTGATTGCCGGTTATGGCGACGTGGGCAAGGGCAGCGCCCAGGCCCTGCGCGCGCTCAGCGCCCAGGTGTGGGTGACCGAGATCGACCCCATCAATGCGCTGCAAGCGGCGATGGAAGGCTATCGCGTGGTGACCATGGAGTACGCGGCCAGCCGCGCTGACATCTTCGTCACCGCCACCGGCAACAAGAGCGTCATCACGCACGACCACATGGCCGCGATGAAGCACAACGCCATCGTCTGCAACATCGGCCACTTCGACAACGAGATCGACATCGCCGCGGTGGAAAAGTACGAGTGGGAAGAGATCAAGCCGCAGGTCGACCACGTTATTTTCCCCGATGGCAAACGCATCATCATGCTGGCCAAGGGCCGCCTGGTGAACCTGGGCTGCGGCACCGGCCACCCCAGCTACGTGATGAGTTCGAGCTTCGCCAACCAGACGCTGGCGCAGATCGAGCTGTATGCCCACCAAGACGCCTACGCCGTGGGCAAGGTCTACGTGTTGCCCAAGCACCTGGATGAAAAGGTGGCGCGTTTGCAGCTGGTGACGCTGAACGCCCAACTCACCGAGCTGAGCGACGAGCAGGCGGCCTACATCGGCGTGGCCAAGAGCGGGCCGTACAAGCCCGACAGCTACCGCTATTGAATTGACGTTGCCTGCAATGTGGCGCCAAAATGGCGCCATTTTTCATTCAGGAGCTGAGCGTGTCGATCAATCTTTCAGTCAAGGGCGTGCCCGAAGCCGTGGCCGATGCACTGCGCGAGCGCGCCGCGCGCAACCACCGTTCGCTGCAAGGCGAGTTGATGGCGATCATTGAGCGCGCAGCGGCCGAGCCGGCCTGGCCTGCCGTAGTGGGCTCTGGTGCATCGTTTGCAAGCGCTGCCGCAGCCCGGCCTGGCGTGGTTTACAGGGGCAGCAAGACGATTGAAGAGACCGCTGCCGCGCTTCGGGCACGGTTTCCCGAGCCGATCAAGGGCGGGCCGCTGGCGGTGGACATCATTCGTGCCGACCGGGACAGCCGGTGAGCCGCACCGAGGCGGTGGCGCCGCGCACGCTCTACCTGGCCGAGCCGCCGGCGCAATACCTGGTGCGGCCGGCCCTGGTGTTGGATTGCAGCGTGTTGAGTGCCGTGCTGTTTTCAGAGCCGTCGCGTGACGAGGCCTTGCAGCGCATGGCCGGCCACGCCCTGAACGCGCCCAGCCTGCTCGACTACGAAGTGGCCAGCGTGGCCGTCAAGAAGTTGGCTCAGGGGTGGCTGCTCGATTCCGTTGGCGAGGCCGTTCAACGCTACCAACAACAATGCATTGCCTTGCACGCCACCAAGCTGCGTGAGCAATGCGCGCTGGCCCAGCAGTACAGCCTGTCGGCCTATGACGCCGCCTACCTTTGGCTGGCGGTCGAGTTGAGGGCCCCGCTGGCCACCTTTGACGCCAAACTGGCCAAGGCCGCCCAGCGGCATTTGAGTGGGCTGCAGTAGCCCGTACGATTTCCTGAACCAAAAGCACCCCTCGCATGCCTGCTACCCAAGCCCTGCCCATCAGCTTCGAATTCTTTCCCCCCAACACGCCGGTGGGCAGCGAAAAACTCAAGACCGTGGTGGCCGAACTGGCCGCCGTGCAACCCGAGTTTTTCAGCGTCACCTACGGCGCGGGGGGTGCCACGCGCGAGAAGACCCTGGCCACCGTGCGCGACATCGCCGCGCTGGGCTTCGAGGCCGCGCCGCACCTGTCTTGCGTCGGTTCCACCCGAGCGAGCATTGCGCAGAACCTGGCGGACTACCGCGCCCAAGGCATCCACCGCATCGTGGCGTTGAGGGGCGATTTGCCCAGCGGCACGGCCGTGGCCGGCGAGTTCCGTTATGCCGCCGAGCTGGTGGAGTTCATCCGCCAAACGCAAGGGCCTGACTGGCACATCGAGGTCGCCGCCTACCCCGAATACCACCCGCAACAGCGTTACTCGAAACGCGATCTCGAACACTTCGCGGCCAAAGTGAACGCCGGCGCCAGCTCGGCCATCACCCAGTTCTTCTTCAACCCCGACGCCTACTTCCATTTCGTCGATGAAGTGCGCGCGCTGGGCGTGAACGTGCCCATCGTGCCGGGCATCATGCCGATCCAGAGCTATGCCCGCATCGCCCAGTTCGCGCAGCGCGACGGCATCGAGATTCCGCGTTGGGTGGCATTGAAGATGGAAGGCTTCATGGACGACGCCGCGGCCGTGCGCGCCTTCGGCATCGAGGTCGTCACGCGCCTGTGCGAGCGCTTGATTGCCGGGGGCGCGCCGGGCATCCACTTCTACACGCTGAACCAATCGGGCTTGTCGCTGGAGATCTGTCGCCGGCTGGGCTTGATGACGTGAACGATGAGCTTGTGCGGCGAGAGTGATCGGGGTGTAACGCAACGGTAACGCCCGGGTCGGACATTGCCTTCACGCCGCCCCATGGTGGGGTGGCTTGAAAGGAAGCCACCATGTCCGCCTACTGTCGCCTGTACCGCCGCCCGTTCTCTGCCAAGCGCCGCACCCTGGCGCTGTTGGTCGCTGCCACCCTGGCCGCACCACTGCTTGCACCGCTACCCGCCCATGCCCAGGCGCTGAACCTGAAATACGTGGTCACCGACCTGGGCACCCTGGGCGGCGCATCAGCCAACGCCAACGGCATCAACGATGCCGGCCAGGTGGTGGGCACCTCCAAGCTCGCCGGCGATGCCATGAACCGTGCCTTCCGCACCGCACCCAACAGAGTGATCAACCCGGCCACAGATGACCTGGGCACCCTGGGCGGCGTGAACAGCACGGGCGCGGCCATCAATCGGTCGGGCCAGGTGGCGGGCACCGCCGACACGGCCGACATCGGGCCGTTTGCTTCAGTCGTCAGGCGCGCCTTCCGCGCCGACCCGGGGGCGGCCATGGTGAGCCTGGGCACGCTCGCACCCTTGGGCGGCGCCAACGGCTTCAACAACAGCGGCGCCAACGGCATCAATGACGATGGCAATGTGGTCGGCTTCGCCACCGTGCCGGCGGACCTTTGCGGTTCGTCGTCGCACGCCTTTCGCACCGGGCCCAACGCGCCGATCGGCGGTGCGTTCAGCAACCTGGGCACCCTGGTGCCGTTTCCAAACGCCGGTTGCCGTTCCAGCACGGCTTACGGCATCAACAGCTTCAACCTGACGGTCGGCGACAGTGCCACGCAAGTGATCACGGGCTTCCCAAACTACGCCTTCCGCTATTCGCTGCTGTTGGGCATGCAAGGTCTGTCCACCATGGGCGGGCGCGATAGCGTGGCCTACGCCGTGAACGATGCCGGCGAAATCGTCGGCCGCGGCGATGTCACCTTCGCGGCCTTTCCGGCCTTCCCGATCCAGCATGCCTTCCTCGCCGCTGGCTTCTTGGTGCACAGCATGGGCACCCTGGGCGGCAGCTACAGCGCCGCCTTCGCCATCAACCACCGCCCGGGGCAAGACAGCCAGGTGGTGGGCGACTCCAGCACCACGGGTGACGCCGCCATCCACGCCTTCGTGTACACCGGCAACATCTTTGCCGGCGGCCCGATGGTCGATCTGAACAGCCGCATTGCCAGCGGCAACGTCTGGCAGCTGGTCAGCGCGCGCGGCATCAACAGCCTGGGGCAGATCGTCGGCTCGGCATGGAAGGACGGCATACCGTTCGTTGCCCACGCCGTGCGGCTTGACCCGGTTGACTTGGCGGTGAAGGTGCTGTCAAACACGCTGGGCGACTACGGGCTGAGCGAGGGCCAGCTCAACAGCCTGACCGACAAGCTGACCAGCGCCTATGTCTCTATCCAGCAGGGCCGCAACAAGCAGGCCACCAACCAGTTGGACGCGGCGTTGAGCAGCATCTTCGCCTGGGTGAAGACGGGCAACATCAACGCCGCCACGGGCGCCACCTTGAGCGCCACGATCCGGGCCATCATCGCCGCCGTGTGACGGCTATGCAAAAGCCTGCCAGGCCACGCCGTCTTCGTTCAGCACGGCGTCCAGCGGCACATCGTGCGCCTCGCCCTGCAGCCACGGCACAAGTGCGTGGCTGTAGGCCAGGCCCACGGTGTACGGGCGCGGTTCCAATGCCGCCAGCGTGCGGTCATAAAAGCCGCCGCCATAGCCCAGGCGCAGGCCGCCCGGCCCGTAGCCCACACAAGGCACCAGCAGCAGCGTGGGGTTGAAGGCTTCGGTGTCCTTGGGTTTGGGGATGCCGTAGGCGTCTTCCTCCATCGGGCAGCCCGGGTACCACACATGAAAGCGCAGGCGCTTGGTTTCGCGGTGGATCACCGGCAAGCCGATGCGCCGCTTTGCATCGGCCTCGCTCCAGCGGTAAAGGGCGGGCAGGGCATCGAACTCGCCCTTGATCGGCCAGTAGGCACCAATGGCCGCATCCGCGCGCCCCACCAGCCAGACGCGCAGCACTTCCTGCAATTGCATGGCCAGGCGGTGGCGGTCGTGCAGCGACAGGCGCTCGGCTTGCAACTGGCGGCGCAGCGCCGCCTTGTCGCGCAAGGGCTCGGTGTTGAGCTTGAAAGGCAAGGTCATGGGCGGCGATTGTCGGGTGTGGCCCGCCTGTTCTCGCAGCACGCCGCAAGGGGCGATGACAAAATGCCCGGCCATGCGCTGCTCACCCAAGATCCATCACTCTGCACTGAACCCAACGCTGCGCCGCCTGGCCGCTGCAAGCCTGTGTGCGCTGCTCGGGCTGGGCACCTTGCTGCCAACGCGCGCCGCGCCGGCAGCACCGGCCGTGGCGCCCAGCAGCGCCGACGCCAGCATCCTCGACGCGCGCGAGGCCTTTCGCAAGAAGGAGAAATCGAGCCTGGCCGTGGCTCGCCTGGCCAGCGCCGGCCACCCGCTGGCGCAGTGGGCCGAGTACTGGGAGCTGACCAGCCGCCTGGCCACCACCCCGATCGACGAGGTCGAGGCCTTTTACCAACGCTGGCCCGGCAGCTATGTCGAAGACCGGCTGCGCAACGACTGGCTGCTCGAACTCGGCCGGCGGCGCGACTGGCCGGCGCTGCTGCGCGACCACCCGCGCTTTCGCATGAACGATGACCGCGAGGTGACCTGCTACGTGCTGCTGGCGCGCCATCTGGCGGGGCTTGACGTGCGCGACGCCGCACGCACCCAATGGCTGGCCCAGCGCGAGCTTGACGACGGTTGCCACCAGCTGGCCAGCACACTCATGGCCGCCGGGGTGTTTCAAGCCGCCGATGCCTGGGCCAAGGCGCGGCTGAGCGTTGAATGGAACCGCCCGCGCAGCGCCCGCGCCGCCGTCGAATTGATAGACCCCAGCCTGGCCCAAAACGTGGCCGATGCGCTGGACAAGCCCGCTCGCTGGTTGGCCGGCCCGGGCCCCGCCCTGCGTGGGCATGGCGCCGAACTGGCCACGCTGGCGCTGATGCGCCTGGCCGCCACTGACCTCGACGCCGCCACGCTGCAACTGCAACAAGGCCTGGCGCAGCGCCTGCCGCGCCCGCTGGCCGCCGTGGCCTGGGCTGCGCTGGGCAAGCAGGCGGCCTTGAAGCTGCAGCCAGGCGCCGTGGCGCACTACGGCCAAGCGCTGGCGCTGCGCGCGCAGCTTTCGCCCGCGCAGCGCGCGGCCACGGCGTGGAGCGATGAAACCCTGGCCTGGCTGGTGCGCGCCGCGCTTCGCGCCGATGCCGGCACCGCTGAACGCTGGGCCCTGGTTGAAACCGCCATCGCGGCCATGAGCGAGGCCGAGCAAGTCGATTCAGCGTGGGTCTACTGGCGCGCCCGCGCTGCCCTGGCCCGCGCCGCGCCGGGCGAGGAAGGCGAGGCGGCACGCAGTGCGGCGCGCGCCCTGCTTGAATCGTTAAGCCAACAGCTCAACTTCTACGGCAAGCTGGCCGGCGAAGACCTGGGCCGTGCCATCAAGCTGCCGGCGGCGCCGCTGGCGCTGAACCCGGCCGAGCGCGACGCCGCCCAGGCGCACCCGGGCCTGACCCGCGCGCTGCAACTCATCAACCTCGGCCTGCGTGGCGAAGGCGTGCGCGAGTGGAACTACTCCTTGCGTGGCATGACCGACCGCGAGCTGCTGGCCGCGGCGCAACTGGCCTGCGACCGCGAAGT
>JANMYI010000006.1:0-10079 GCA_031381955.1 Burkholderiales bacterium | reverse complement strand
GCCAACGCCACCATCAAGCTGATCGACAACTGTGCCACCTTCAGCAGCGGCCGCTCGGGCAGGCCCAGGGCGACCTTGCCCACCAGCTTGTCTTGAAACATCAGCGGCGCTTCGAAGCCGAGCACGCGCTCATCGTTGGCGCTGTAGCGCACCACCGCGGCATTGCCGCCGAGTTGCTCCAGCGGCGTGGTGCCGGCCGAGCGGTAGGGCAGGTTCACCAGGCCAGGCAGGCTGGAGGCGCGCACCACGCCGTTCGGGTCGATCACGACGATGCGCTCGAAGCTGCCCGTCTTCATCATTTCCTGCACCGCCACGTCAACCACTTCCCATTCCTCACCCAACGCCGCCTGGGCGTTCTGGCGGGCGATGAAGCGCGCCAGCGCGGCGCCGTTGTCGATGGCCTGGCCCATCATGGCGGCATACTGGCGCTGCGTGATCACCGCGGCCGTCAAGCCCATCACCACCGCCACCACCGCCGCCATGGCCAGCGCCCACTTCACGCGCAAGGGCACGCGGCGCGACTGGCTGCGCGCGCGCGCCGCTTCATTCAGCTCGGTGACCACCTTGCCCAGTGCCGCGGCCAGCTCCTTGCCCGACTGATAACGCTGCGCCGGCGCCTTGGCCAGGCAGCGGTCGACCACGCGGCGCAACGACGCCGGTGTGTCGGGGCGCAACAGCGACAGCGCCGGTGGCTCTTCGCCGGCGATGCGCGTGGCCAGCGCGACCAGGTTCTCGCCGCGGAACGGGCGCTCGCCGGTGAGCATCTGGTACAGCACGATGCCGGTGGAAAACAGGTCGGAGCGGCCATCGAGCCTGTCGCCGCGTGTTTGTTCGGGCGACATGTACTGCGGCGTGCCCAGCACCGCACCCACCTGGGTGTGCTGGTGGGCGCTTTCGTCCATGTGCGCAATGCCGAAGTCGGTGACCTTGATGCTCTGGCCATCGCGCAGCACCATGATGTTGCCGGGCTTGATGTCGCGGTGCACGATGCCGTGCGCATGCGCATAGTCCAGCGCATCGGCCAGTTGCCGGGCGATGGCCGCGGCCTGGCGAAACGGCATCTGGCGCGAACGCTCCATCACGTCGAACAACGGCACGCCGTCGATCAATTCCATGGCCATGTACGGCCGGCCCTCGATCTCGCCCACGTCATGCACGATCACGATGTTGGGGTGCGACAAACCGCCCGCTGCACGCGACTCCTGCAAGAAGCGCGCATGGCATTCACCCTCCTGCGCCAGCGCGGCATGCAGGAACTTGATCGCCACGTCGCGCCCGATCTGCGGGTCGTGCGCGCGGTACACCGTGGCCATGCCGCCGCGCCCCAGGCGCGACAAGATCTGGTAGCGGCCCACCTGGCGCATCACGGTTTCGCCCGTGCCGCCGGCCTGGGCCGGTGTGAAGGCGCCGGAATGTTGCAAGCCCGTGGGCAGGCCAGGAATGGTGGCCGGGAAGGCCGGTGCGGCAGGCGTGTGCGCCGCCACGATGGTGGGCGGGGCGGGCAGGGTGGGTGCAGGGTCGGCGGTGGAGCCGGGCGGCCGGCGCAGGTTTGCCGTGCCCGCCGCGCTGCCCGGCAGTGCCGGGTCGGCCGCGGGCGTGCGCTCGGCGTGTCGCGACAACGCCGTGTGGCCGCTGTGCACCTGGGTCGTCATGGCGGCAACGTCAGCTTGGCAACGGGCGCTAGATGTGAAGACATGTGCATGGTGTCAATGCTGGCACAAACCAGGCAGCTTGCAGCATGCCCGCCGCGCCGTCTCACGTCACCACCTAGAAACCAGTTGGCCACGGATGCACGCTGCCGCGCGGGCGGGTTACCTAAGTCACGCATCGATCCGCCGCGCCGTGCTTATTCTTCCCCGCACCGCGTTGCCGGAGCCATCGTGCTGCACCACCTCTCTCGCGCTGCCGTACTCAAGCCCGTCAACGTGCAGCGCCGCCGCTGCTGCGCCGCTTTGGTGCTGGGCTTGCTGCAGGCATGCGCGAAGCCGCCGCCGCCAGCCACGCCGACCAGCGTGAGCGGCAACCTCGTGGCAGCGGCCACGCTCAACCCCAGCGTGACGCAGCGGCCTTCGCCCTTGCGTCTGCGCGTGTACGAATTGAAGTCCGACGCGGCCTTCAAACAAGCCGACTTCATGGCCCTGTACCAGGCCGACCAGGCCACCCTGGGCGCCGAGTTGGTGGCGCGCGACGAACTCACCGTGCAGCCCGGCGAGAGCCGCGTGTATGCGCGCACGCTCGCCGCCGAGACCCGCTTCCTAGGCGTGTTGGCCGCCTACCGCGACCTGGAGCACGCCGTGTGGCGCAGCGTGGTGGCGGTGGTGCCCGCGCGGGCGCAGCAATTCCACATCCATGCTGACACCCTGGCCGTCACCGCCCGGGTGCAGCCCTAACTCTGCATCGCGACATGACCTTGCAGCATCGCGTCGTCTGGTCGCAGGGGTTGTTCCTGCAACCCCACCACTTTCAGCAACAGGCCCGCTTTACCGAAGCCTGGGCCGATGCCCGGGTGCGTGCCGGCCAGCCGCATGCCTGGGGGTTTGATGAAATCGTGCTCGACGAAGCGCAGCTCGCCCTGGGCCGCCTGGCCTTGCTGCGCGCGCGTGGCGTGCTGCCTGATGGGACGCCGTTTTCGACGCCCGATGTCGATGCCCTGCCCAGTGCGCTGAATGTCGCCCCCGACATGGTCAATGAACTGGTCTGCCTGGCCTTGCCGCTGGCGCGCCAGGGCGTCACCGAAGTCGATTTCGGTGGCGAGGCGGGCGACCCGCTGTGCCGCTACCGCGTGGTCGAGGCCGCGTTGCGCGACCAGGCCAATGCGGCCGACGACCCCGAGCCCGTGCAGCTTGGCGCGCCGCGCCTGGCCTTGCTGCGCCAGCGCGACGGCGGCGACGCCTTCGCCTGCCTGGGCGTGGCGCGCGTGGTGGAGCGCCGTGGCGACGGCCAACTGGTGCTCGACCGTGCCTACCTCGCGCCGCAAACGCGCATCAGCGCCAGTGGCCAGCTTAGCGCCACCGCGGCGCTGCTACATGGCCTGGTGCAACAGCGTGCGCGCGCCCTGGCCGGGCAGATGGGCCAGTTGGGGCAAGGTGTGTCCGAGGTGGCTGACTTCCTGATGCTGCAATTGCTCAACCGCAATGAGCCCTTGTTGCACCAGTTCGCCGCCCTGCCCAGCGTGCACCCGTGGCCCGTGCACCAGTGCCTGCTGCAACTGGCCGGTGAACTGGCCAGCTTTGCCGGCGGCGCGCGCGTGCCGCCCGAATACCCGCTGTACCGGCACGACGATCTGCAAGCCGTGTTCACGCCGCTGGTGCGCGACCTGCGCGACATGCTCTCGTCCGTGATCCAGCGCCACGCCGAGCAGATCGAGCTGGTCGACCGCGGCCACGGCGTGCGCACGGCCGTGGTGGCTGATGCCGAACTGCTGCGCAGCGCCGGCCTGGTGCTGGCCGTGCGCGCGCAACTGCCGGCCGAGCAGCTACGCCAGCGCTTCCCGGCGCAAAGCAAATTCGGCCCCACCGAGCGCATCAAGAACCTGGTCAACCTGCAACTGCCCGGCCTCGTGCTGCGCAGCCTGCCGGTGGCGCCGCGCCAGTTGCCCTATCACGCCGGCAGCCACTACTTTGAAGTCGAGCGCCAGGGCGAACTGTGGAAGCAGCTCGAACAAAGCGGCAGCGTGGCGTTGCATGTTTCGGGTGACTTTCCCGGGCTTGAGCTGGAACTGTGGGCGCTGCGCCAGCCCTGAGATTGCCGGCGCCGTCCCAACGACCCCTGCTCGCTGCGCCATGGCCAACGACCCGAATGCGATGAATGACCCGTTCGCGGCGCTCGATGCGCAGCGCACCTTCATCCGCCCCAACCCGGCCGCGTGGGCCAGCCCGGCGCCGGGCAACCGCGGCGCGGCGGCGTGGGCCGCGGCCAGCGCCACTGACGACGCCGCGCTGCCCGACCCCGGGCTGAACCCCATCATGGCACTGGCCAACCGGCTGCTGCTGCTGGTGGCGCCGCTGCGCCGCACGCGCCAGGTGGCCGATGTGGCAGCGCTGCGCGCCAGCCTGGCCCAGGGCATCCGCGAATTCGTCACGGCCGCGCAGCAGCAAGGCATCGCGCCCGAGCGCGTGATGGCGGCGCGCTACGTGCTGTGCACCATGATCGATGAAGCCGCCGCCGACACGCCCTGGGGTGGCACCGGCGCCTGGGCGCGGCACAGCCTGCTGGCCGAGTTTCACAACGAGGCCTTCGGTGGCGAAAAGGTGTTCCAGCTCATGGCGCGCCTGGCCGAAAAGCCGGCCGAACACCTCGACCTGCTGGAGCTGATTTACGCCGCGCTGGCACTGGGCTTCGAGGGCCGCTACCGCGTCATCGAAGGCGGGCGCGACAAGCTCGAAGCCGTGCGCGCGCGCCTGGCACAAATCATTGCCCAACAGCGCGGCGCCTACCCCGCGGCCCTGGCCGAACATTGGGCCGCCCACCCCGCGCCGCAGCGCCCGGCGCTGTCGTGGCTGCCGCTGGCAGCCAGCGCGGCTTTGGTGCTGCTGCTGCTGGGCGCGGTGTATGCCGGCCTGACGCTGGCCTTGGCCGATCGCGCCGACCCGGTTCATGCCGCCATCCAACGCCTGCGCCTGCCCCCGCCCATGGCCGCGGTGGCGCAGCCGGCGGCGCAGCCCAGGCTGGCGGAATTCCTGCAAGCCGACATCCGCGCCGGCCAGGTTGCGGTGCGCGACGAAGTCGATCGCAGCGTCGTCACCCTGCGCGGTGACGGCCTGTTCGCGCGCGGCAGCGCGGCCCTGCGGCCCGAGCGCGAGGAACTCATCCGCCGCATCAGCGACGCCATGCTGCGCGTGGGCGGCGATGTGCTCATCACCGGCCACACCGACAACACGCCGATGCGCACGGCACGCTTCCCTTCCAACTGGCATTTGTCTGAAGAGCGCGCGCGCACGGTGCGCGAGTTGATGGTGAGCCAGGGTGTGCCCGCGGCCCGGCTGCGCGCCGAAGGCCGGGGCGACGCCGAGCCCGTTGCGGGCAACGGCAGCGAAGCCCACAGCGCGCAAAACCGGCGCGTGGAATTGACGCTGCTCGCGCGCGCGCCGGCCGTGGCGCGCGCCTCGCCGGTGGCCGGCGCCGCTTCGGCGACGAGGTGAGCCCGTGTTGACGAAATTGCTCGGCCTGATCTTCAACCTCCGGCTGCTGGGCGCAGTGCTCTTGCTCGCCGTGCTGGGCGTGGTGTGGATCATTGGCCCGCTGGTGGCGGTGGGCGATGTGCGGCCGCTCGATGGCGAGCGTGCGCGTTGGCTCACCACCGCGGCCATCGTGCTGGGCGTGGCTGCCCTGGTGGCCTGGCGCACCTGGCGCGCGCGGCGCGGCAATGCCCAGGTGGTGGCGCAACTGGTGGCCGCGCCCGCGGGCCCGGCCGCCGCTGCCGAAAGCGCCGACCTGGCCGTCGTGCGCGGGCGCTTCGAGGCCGCACTGGCCCTGTTGCGCCAGGCCCGTTTTGGCGTGGCCGCGGCTGGTGCGGCTGGTGCAGGGGGCGTGGCCGGTGTGACCGGTGCTTGGCGCAAGCTGAACGATCGCCTCTCGGGCCGCTACCTCTATGAGTTGCCCTGGTACCTGATCATCGGCGCGCCGGGCTCGGGCAAGACCACGGCGCTGCGCAATGCCGGGTTGCAGTTTCCGCTGGCCAGCAAGATGGGCGAACAGGCGGTGCGTGGCGTCGGCGGCACGCGCGCCTGCGACTGGTGGTTCACCGACCGCGCGGTGCTCATCGACACCGCGGGGCGCTTCACCACGCAAGACAGCGACCCTGCGAATGATCAGGCCACCTGGGCCGGCTTCCTGGCGCTGCTGAAAAAGTCGCGCCCGCGCCAGCCGGTGAATGGCGTGCTGGTCACCGTGGCCGTGCCCGACTTGCTGGCCAAGAGCGCGGCCGAACGCCAGCACCACGCCCACACCGTTCGCGCCCGTGTGCAGGAGCTGCATCAAGAGCTGGGCATCCGCCTGCCCATCTACCTGTTGGTGACCAAGTGCGACCTGATGGCCGGCTTCACCGAAACCTTTGAAGCGCTGGGCAAGGCCGCGCGCGCCGCGCCCTGGGGCTTCACGTTCGCCCCGCCTGCCGCGGGCGCGCCGCCCGCCATGCAGCAGGCCATGCAGCAAGAGATGCAGGCGCTGCAAGCCCGGCTCGACCAAGGCCTGGTCGACCGCCTGCAAGCCGAGGCCGACCCGCCGCGGCGCGAGCGCATCTACGGCTTCCCGAACCAGTTCGCCAGCCTGCATGCGCCGGTGCAGGAGTTCGTCGACCAGGTGTTTGCGCCGTCGCCGTTCGAAGCCGAGCCGATGCTGCGCGGCGTGTACTTCATCAGTGGCACGCAAGAAGGCACACCGATCGACCGCGTGCTCGGCGCCGTGGCGCGGCGCTACCGGCTTGAGCAAGCTTTGCTGCCCAGCCAGCGGGCCAGCGGGCGCAGCTACTTTCTGGAGCAAGTGCTCTCAAACGTTGTGTTGGCTGAACAAGGCCTGGCCGGCACGCGGCGCGGCTGGGAGCGCCGCCGCCAGGCCGCCGCGCTGGGCGCCTATGCCGTGCTGGGCCTGTTGGCCTGCGCCACCTTTGCGGCCTGGTGGGTGAGCTGGCATGGCAACACGCGCTACATTGAGGCCGTGGCCAAGCGGGTGAGCGTGGCGAGCAGTCAGCTCCAGCAAACCCCCAACCAGGCCAACGCCGAATTGCGCCCGCTGCTGCCCGCGCTGCAAGCCACCCAGGGCTTGGCGCGGGCCAGCGCTGATGAGGATGCCGCGGTGCCCTGGAGCCTGGGCTTCGGTCTGTACCAGGGCCGCCGGCTCGACGCCGCGGCGCAGTTCAGCTACCAACAAATGCTGCGCGATGCGATGCTGCCGCGCCTGGCGCTGCGCTTTGAAAACCAGTTGCGCATGTCGGGCCAGGCCGATGCGCTGTACGAGGCGCTCAAGGCCTATTTGATGCTGTACGACCTGCCGCACTTTGATGCCGCGGCGCTGAAGGCGCACATTCAGGCCGATTGGCAGTTGAGCCAGGACCGCAGCCTGAGCAACGAGCAACGCGAGGCATTGAGCCACCATCTCGACGCCTTGCTCGAGCAAGGGCCGGCCGTGTCGCCCCTGCCCAAAGACCAGGCGCTGATCGACACCACCCGCAAGAGCCTGGCCGCCACCGGCTTGCCGCAGCGCGTGTACAGCCGGCTGCGCCAGCGTGGCCTGGGCGAAGGCTTTGCCGAGTTCACGGTGGTGAAGGCCGGTGGCAGCAACGCGCCGCTGGTGTTCACCCGCGCCAGTGGCCAGCCCTTGACGCGCGGCGTGCCGGGGCTGTTCACCTACAAGGGCTACCACGAAGGCTTCCAGAAGGTGGTGGGCGAGGCGACAAACCAATTGGCGCAGGAGCAGCCCTGGGTGCTCGGCGTGACTGACGGCCCAGCGCGTGGCGCTCAGGCCGTGTTCGCATCCCCCGACCTCACCGACCAAGTGCGCGGCTTGTACCTGCGCGATTACCGCGACACCTGGAAGGCGTTCATCGCCGACGTGCGCATGTTGCCCGCGGTGGGCGTGACGCAGGCGCTTGAGCGCACGCGCTTCCTGGCCGCGCCCGACACGCCCTTGCTGCCCCTGCTCAAGGCCCTGTCGCGCGAAACCACCTTGCTGGCCAGCAGCGGGCCGGCCGGGCTTTTAAAGGAACGCGTCACGGGCGTCGTCGAGGGCGCCAAAGAGGCGGTGCGCGGACCGCTCGCGCCCAAGCCGAATTCGGGAGCGCCGAGCGAGCGCATCGAAAGCATCGTCGACAACGAATTCATCGCATTGCGCCGCCAGGTCACGGCGCCCGAAGGCGGCAAGGCGCCGGTCGAAACCGTGCTGGCGCGACTGGGCGAACTGCAGGTGCTGCTCAGCGCCACCGACACCGCGCTCAAGGGCGGCGGCGCACCGCCCCCCTCGCCCTTGCCCAACCAGATACGGGCCGACGCCGCGAATGCGCCCGAACCCTTGCGGATGCTGCTCGACACACTGGGCGCCGCCGCCGGGCGCGGCGTGGCCAGCCAGTTGCGTGAAACGTTATCACGCGAGGTGCGCTCGCAGGTGGGCGAGTTCTGCCAGCGGGCAGCAGCGGGCCGCTACCCGCTGGTTGCCACCGCGGTTGACGAGATCACGCCGGCCGACTTTGCCGCGCTGTTCGGGCCCGGCGGCAAGTTCGAGCTGATGCAACAGAAGCTGGCGCCCTACATCGATACCAGCACCCGGCCGTGGAGTTTTCGCCCGCTCGAGGGCGCGTCGATGGGCAGCGATGCCGGCACCTTGCCGCAATTCCAGCGCGCTGCGGTGATCCGCGAAACCTTCTTCCAGGGCGGTGTCGGGCCGGCGACGCAGCTCGTGTTCAAGCCGGTGGAAATGGATCAGGGCTTGAAGGAGTTCAGCCTTGATGTCGATGGCCAGCCGGTGCGCTACGACCATGGCCCGCAGATTCCGCAGCCGGTGCGCTGGCCGGGCCCACGCGGCAGTGGCGTGGTGCGGGTGGCGGTGCAACCGGCCGGCAGCGCGGGCATGGTCAAGGATGGGCCGTGGGCGCTGTTCCAACTATTGGAGCGCGTCGATCTCCAGCCCGGCGCAGCGCCGGAAAAGTTCCGCGCTATCTTCAACTTCGACGGCCGCAAGGCGGTCTTCGACATCACTGCCGGCAGCGTGCGCAACCCCTTGCGCCTGCCTGAGTTGCGCAGCTTCGCCTGCCCCATGGGGTTGTGACCTGATTGCACGCGGCCGGCGCCTGAAGCCCAGCAAACCGGAACGCCACCATGCCCGCGCCAGAACCCGCAACCAGCCCGTTTGCGCCCCACACCGCCGGCTGGTTCGGCAAGCTCGCCATGCTGGGCGACTTTGCTTCGCGCCGGCTCGATGCCGACTGGGTGCAAGCCTGCGACACCTGGTTCAGCGCCGGGCTGCGCGCCAGCCAGCAAGCGCTGGGCGAGGGCTGGCTGGCCGCTTACCTGGCCGCGCCGGTGTGGCGCTTCGCCTGGGGCCCCGGCGTGGTGGACGCGCAATGGTGGTTCGGCGTGTGGCTGCCCAGTTGCGATAACGTGGGCCGCTACTACCCGCTGCTGCTGGCCTTGCCGCGCAGCGCGCCGCCGGCCGACCGCGTGGGCCTGGATCACCTCGAACTGTGGTGCGCGCACCTGGTCCACGCCGGCCTGGCCACGCTGGCCGACGGCGCCACGCTGCCGGCGTTTGAGGCGGCACTGGCACAGGCGCCACCGTGGCCGGGCAGCGGCCGCAAACCCTGGATGCGCGCGCTGAGCGACGCCCCACCCTCATCCACACCCGCATCTGTACCCACACCCGCACCCGCGCGCGAGCGCTACGAGGTGACCGCCGGCGCGAGCTTGAGTGACGCCGCGCTCAGCCTGGCCGCGCAGGCATTGAGCCAGCGGTTAGCCGGTGCCAGCGTGTGGTGGCCCATGGTCAGGCCGGGCACACCGGGCAGGGCGGGCGCGCCGGGCAGTTGCACCGTGGTCACCGGCCTGCCCGGGCCCGAAGCCTTCACGCCGATGTTGCTGCGCGAGTGGTAGGGCTGTCACGCCGCCGGCCGCGCGCGGGGCAGCGTGTCGTCGGCGCCAGAATGGCTGGCGCTGCCGGGCTGGCCCACCCACACCGCCACGGCGCTGAAGTTGTCTTGCCGCGGCTTGGCGCGGGCCTCGATCTGCGCGCTCTGCGCGCCTATCCACTGCGCGGGCTCCTGGGCATCGCCCAGGCCCCGGGCCAGGCCGGTGGCGTCGAAGCTTTCCCACCAGCCGTCGCTGCACAACAAGAAGGCATCGCCTTCGTTCAGCTCGACCGGCCGCACCACGGTGTGCGGGGCCACCTCGCCCACCATGCCCAGCGCGGCCAGCAGCTGGTTCTTCTGCGGGTGCTCAGGCACTTGGTCAGCGCGGATCAACCCGGCCTGGAACAGCCGCTGCACCACGCTGTCGTCGGCGGTGACGACATCGGCCTGGCCATGGCGAAAGCGGTACAGGCGCGAGTCGCCCACATGCGTCCACAGCGCATGGCCCAGCGCCGGGTCGAGCCAC
>JANMYI010000002.1:0-1744 GCA_031381955.1 Burkholderiales bacterium | reverse complement strand
GCCCTCGGCTCGCAGGTGCTTGACGTAGCCCATGCACGCCTGGGTCACTGTCACAGCATCCGCCGCGCCGCCGCGCTCAAGGTGTTGTGCCAGGGCTTCGGCTGCCTTCTTTGCCGCGTGATATCGCTCATGAGCCGGCAGAGTCTCGAACCCGCCCAGCGTTCGCCAGGTGTCTTTCTGCACTGCGCCGTCGTAGAGCCGAGCCAGCCAATTGCCCGCCGAGCCCGCGGCCATCTTGCGATACCCGAGGCTGCATCCGGGGATCAGTCGAACCCAATAGGGCGCGCGCCGTGCAGGCAGCTTTGCGCGGGCTTCGACGGTGTCGATTCGGCGGGCCATGTGGATGCTCCAGTGCTAGAAGTGCTAGACGAGTGCTAGAAAGTCTAGCGCAGTCATGCGGCCTCATGTGGAACATTTACCTAGGTAAGTGGACTCCGCATGAATCCGCATAACCCACGAACCCCTACCTTCACACGGCAGGGGTCGCAGGTTCGAACCCTGCACCGCCCACCAAAAGATTCAACGACTTGCGGCTCCTTCGGGGGCCGCTTTCGTTTGCGGGGTGAAGCTCATTGCGAGGCGCCAGGCTGGAACCAATGCACCCGGGTTGATCTCGCTCGTCATGCCTGCAAGATGCGGCCGAACGTCCAGCCGGTGCCAGATGCTCCTGTACATTGCGGTGCGCGCCTGGCTGGCGACGATGCCTGCGCTGGGCGCGAATTGAAGACAAGAACAGCAGGGGAGCAGCGCGGTATGGCACAGCGTTTTGATCTTCGCCGCGAGGCCTTGAGAAGCAATACGCTCGGCATGAACGGGGTTCCCGGTCGTCAACAACCTGCGCCGCACGGATGCTGCCGTTGCCAGGCGCCAGAGCTGTGGGGTTGACCATGTCCAACCCTTTCTTCGATCACCCGATCCTCAATTCCCCCTACGAGTGCCCGACCCAGCATTGGGAACTCGACCCTGACGGCCAGCCGACGCAGCAGGTTTTGCCCACCCGCCGCCGCGCCGAATTCATCACCCCCATCCCCAAGCCGAAGAAGCGCCGAGGGGCCGCGCAGCAGGCCGAGATGGTGTTCGACGAAGGGCAAGGCCAATCGACCAAGGCCCAGCAGTACGACCCCACCTCCATCATCAACCAGGTGCGCCAGAGCGTGGACACCTGGCGCGCATTGCCAAACCCGAGCCAGTGGCAGGTGACGCCCGAGACAGCGCGCCTGCTGCAACACTGGCGGCATCACACATTCAGCAGCATCCGCCCCTTCTTCTGTCAGGTGGAGGCCGCCGAAACAGCCATCTGGCTGACCGAAGTGGCGCCCCAATCCAAGAGCGGCAAGCAACTGCTCGACCACCTGACCAGCGCCAACAACGACGCCAACCCGGAACTCATGCGCCTGGCATTGAAGCTGGCCACCGGCGCGGGCAAGACCACGGTCATGGCAATGATCATCGCTTGGCAGACCGTCAACGCCATGCGCCGGCCGGCGAGCAAGCAGTTCACGCGGGGCTTCCTCATCGTTGCTCCCGGCCTGACGGTGAAAGACCGGCTGCGCGTGCTACAGCCTAACGATCCAGATAGCTACTACAAAGACCGGGAGTTGGTGCCGAGCGACATGCTCGACGATATCAACCGCGCCAAGATCGTCATCACCAACTACCACGTCTTCAAGCTACGCGAGCGCGTCGAACTGTCTGCCGGTGGGCGCTCATTGCTCAAAGGGCGCACCGGCGACGAACTCATCAC
>JANMYI010000810.1:0-3771 GCA_031381955.1 Burkholderiales bacterium | reverse complement strand
GCACGGTGGGCGACATCGAAAGCCTGCCATTCCACGAGGCCGTGCGCCAGATGAGCCTGCGCGCCGGGCCGTCGAACACCGCCTTCGTTGGGCATGTAGCGGTCGGCGCGGCACAGCAGGGCGTCGGGCTGGATGCCGATTTCGCGCAGCTTTTGCACCGTGTGTTGCGTGGGCTTGGTCTTCAATTCACCGGCCGCGGCGATCCAGGGCACATAGGTCAGGTGCACGAAGGCGGTTTGCTGCGGCCCCAGGCGCAGGCTCAACTGGCGCACGGCTTCCAGGAAGGGCAGGCTTTCGATGTCGCCCACCGTGCCGCCAATTTCAACGATGGCCACGTCAACGCCTTCGGGCGTGCCGAAGCCCGCACCGCGCTTGATGTAATCCTGAATCTCGTTGGTCACGTGCGGAATCACCTGCACGGTCTTGCCCAGGTAGTCGCCGCGGCGTTCTTTTTCCAGCACCGACTTGTAGATCTGCCCGGTGGTGAAGTTGTTGCTGCGCTTCATGCGCGTGGTGATGAAGCGTTCGTAGTGGCCCAAGTCCAAGTCAGTCTCGGCGCCGTCGTCGGTGACGAAGACTTCGCCGTGCTGGAACGGGCTCATCGTGCCCGGGTCCACATTGAGGTACGGGTCGAGTTTGATGAGGGTGACTTTGAGGCCGCGCGATTCAAGAATGGCGGCCAAAGACGCCGATGCAATGCCCTTGCCAAGAGAGGACACCACACCGCCGGTGACGAAGACGAACTTGGTCATGACATGCGGCAAAACCTCGCATGCGTGAAGCAGCTTTGGTGTTGCCGAGGTGGGAAAGCACGATTATATCGACGCGCTTTGCACTCACCGCGCGGCATGAGCCCATGAAACGACACTGCTAGACTCAGCCTCACATGCTTCAGGTGTCGTGGCCCTTGCAGTGCAAGGGCGCGATGAAACGGGAAGCCCGTCAGGCTTGGGTCCGCACGCGGATCAAGCCCCATTCGGGCGCTGCCCCCGCAACGGTAGGCGAGTGTCGGCCGCGGTGCCACTGGATAAACACATATCTGGGAAGGCGCGGCCAGCAAGACCAGCCGGCTCGGCAACGAGCCGGCACTCGCGAGCCCGGAGACCGGCCTGCCAAGCGTGCGTGGTTGGCGCTGCGGTGGGCGGCGCGCTCACGGTGCGCCGGGCTGTTTGCCTGGCGTGCCCGCAGCGCGTTGGTAAGCCTCAGTGCCAGTTCTTTAACCGCTGGCTGCACGGGGCGTGCGGCGCGAAAGGCCTGATCTTGAACCTCCGTTTCCGATTCTCAGTTGCTCTGGGGCTGTGCGCAGCGCCGTTGTCGCATGCGCAATCAGACTCCGCCGCCATGGTGGTCGTCACCGGCGCGCGTGCGCCGCAGGCCGCGGCCGACTTGGTGGCCGACGTGCTGGTCATCAACGAAGCCCGCATCCGCGCCTCGCTGGCCGATTCACTTGAAGACTTGTTGCGCCGCGAAGGCGGCATGCAGCTCTCGCGCAATGGCGGGCCGGGGCAAAGCGCGGGGTTGATGTTGCGCGGCACGTCGGCGGCCAGCGTGGTGGTGTTGATTGACGGCGTGCGCGTCGGCGGCGCCACCTCGGGCCAGGTGGACTTTGCCAGCCTGAGCCTGGCGCAAGTGGCACGCATCGAGGTGTTAAGAGGGCCGGGCTCCAGCTTGTATGGGGCTGATGCCGTGGGCGGGGTGGTGCAGATCTTCACGCGCAGCGGCCAGGGGCCGGCGCAGGTCGATGCCTTCATGCGCGCGGGCAACCTGGGCTCCGGTGAAGTGGCCGCGGGCCTGCGCGGGCGCAGCGGCGGCTGGGACTATGCGCTGGCCGCCAGCCACGAGGCCAGCGATGGCGTGAACGCCGTCAAGCCCGGCGATACATTCGGCCTGCACAACCCCGACCGCGACGGCTTTGCGCGCGACGCCGCCACGCTGCGCGCCGGCTATGCCTTCAGCCCCAGTGCGCGCCTGGGCCTGGCACTCACCCACAGCCAGTTGCGCGCCCAATTCGACAGCGCCGAGTACCTGCCGCCCACGTTCGCGCCCGACGCCACGCCGGACTTTCGCTCGCGTACCCAGGCCAGCACCGCGGCGCTGGACTTCAAGGCTGACCTGTCGCCACGCTGGGCCACCCAGGCGCTGGCCGCGGTGCAGCGCGATGACTACCGCAGCGGCGCCAGCCAGATCAGCCGCTACGAGACGCGGCGCGAGCAGGTGCAGTGGCAAGGCCTGTACAAGCCGGCGCCGGGCCAGCAGGCCGTGCTGGCGCTGGACCATGTGGATGAACGCATCACCAGCACCGACTACGGCGCCCCGGCGCGCCGCAACCTGGGCGCGGTGCTGGGCTACAGCGGCCGCTTCGGCACGCAGCGCGTGCAGGCCGATGTGCGGCATGACCGCAACTCGGCGTATGGCAACGTCAACACCGGCAAGCTGGGTTGGGGCTGGGAGGTGACGGAAGCCTTCAGCCTGCGCGCCATGGCCGGCACGGCGTTTCGCGCCCCGGCGTTCAACGACCTGTACTACCCGGGCTACGGCGTGGCCAGCATCAAGCCCGAGCGCTCGCGCAGCATGGAGCTGGGGGCGCGCTGGCAGCAAGGTGCCACCCGGCTCGACGCCACGCTGTACCGCAACCAGGTGAGTGATCTGATTGGTTATCAAGCCGATCCCGCAGCCTGCCCGCCGGGCTATCCCACAGGCTGTGCCGGCAACGTGGCGCGCGCGCGCCTGCAAGGTGCCTCGCTGGCGCTCGCGCAACGCGTGGCGGCCTGGCGCTTTGACGCGGCGCTGGACCTGCTGGATGCCAAGGATGCCGCCAGCGGCCAGCGCCTGCCGCGCCGTGCGCCGCACCAGGAGCGCCTGGGCGCTGAGTGGAGCCGGGGCAAGCTGGCTTTCGCCGCGCAGGTCTTGCGCGTGGGCGCGCGCAGCGAAGGCGGCCAGGTGCAGGCCGCCTACCAAACACTCGACTTGAGCGGGCAGCGCAAGCTGGGCGGCGGCTGGCAGGTGGAAGCACGGCTGAACAACGCCACGGCGCGGGCCTATGAGCCGGTGCTCGACGCCATGGCACCGGGCCGGCAAGCCTGGCTGGGCCTGCGCTACCAGGGGCCGTGAAGTGATCAAGGCGTGGCGCCGGGGGTTGGCAGCTCTGTGCGCTGCGAGCCTGTGGGCCATGGCGGCTTGCGCCGGCGCCGCGCCGGTGGATCTGATCGACGACCGCGGCGTGCCGCTGCACCTGCCCGTCCCGGCGCAGCGCGTCATCAGCCTGCTGCCTTCAGCCACCGAAAGCATCTGCGCCCTGGGCGGCTGCGCGCGGCTGGTGGGCACCGACGACTTTTCGAACTGGCCGGTGCAGGTGCGCGCGCTGCCCAAACTGGGTGGGCTGGAAGACGCGCAGCTTGAACGCATCGTCGCCCTGCAACCGCAACTGGTGGTGGCCGCGCCCGGCGCGCGGGTGCTGGCGCGGCTGCACGGCCTGGGCATTGCCGTGCTGGCGCTGAAATCAGACACCCATGCCGATGTGCGGCGCTCGCTCATGCTGCTGTCGCAAGCACTGGGCGTGGGCGATGCGCCGGCCTTGTGGCAGGGCATTCAGGCCAGCCTCGACACGGCGGCGGCCAGCGTGCCGGCGGCCTGGCGCGGCCAGCGCGTCTACTTCGAGGTCGATGAGTCGCCCTATGCCGCGGGCGCGGCGTCGTACCTGGGCGAAACGCTGGCGCGCTTGAGCCTGGGCAACATCGCCGGGCCGCAGTGGGGGCCCTTCCCGAAGCTCAA
>JANMYI010000774.1:0-2197 GCA_031381955.1 Burkholderiales bacterium | reverse complement strand
GATTGCGCTGCCCAGCCTGCTGGGCATCAGCGTCGTACTGTTCACCGTGTTGGCGTTGGCGCCGGGCGACCCGTTCGAGGTACTGGCCACCAACCCCAATGTGCCCGCCGAGGTGCGCATGATGCTGCGCAAACAGTTCGGGCTGGACGACCCGGTGTGGCAGCGCTATTTGCACTGGCTGGCGAGCATGGTCAAGGGCGACTGGGGCTTCAGCTTCCAGAGCCGCGTCAATGTTGACCAGTTGATTCTGCAGCGCCTGCCCACCACCATCGTGGTCATCGGCCTGTCGCAAGTGCTGGCCATCCTGGTGGCCTTGCCCGTGGGCATCCTGGCCGCGGTGAAGCCCTATTCCTGGTTCGACCGCATCGCCAGCACCATTGCCTTCGTGGGCTTCTCGCTGCCAACCTTCTTCACCGGCGTGGTCTTCATCCTGTTCTTCAGCATCTACCTGGGTTGGCTGCCGTTTGTTTACCGCAGCGACATCTCCGCCACCGGCTGGCAGTTCTGGTGGGAGCACTTCAAGCAAAGCATCATGCCCATCACCGTGCTGGGCCTGTTCCAGGCCGCGAGCACGATGCGTTATGTGCGCTCTGCCGTGCTCGACGTGGTGCGGCTCGACTACGTCACCACCGCGCGCAGCAAGGGCCTGAAGGAGCGCGTGGTCATCACCAAGCACGTGGTGCGCAACGCGCTCATCCCGGTGGTCACGCTGGTGATGCTGCAGATGCCAGCCGTGTTCGGCGGCGCCATCGTCACGGAGCAGATCTTCCGCATCCCCGGCATCGGCAGCCTGCTGATCGACGCCATCTTGCGCAACGACACGCCGGTGATCATGGCCGTCACCTTTGTCTTCAGCTGCCTCGTGATTTTCTTCAATCTGATTGCCGACGTGCTCTATGGCTGGCTCGACCCCCGCATCAGCTACCGCTGAGGCTAGCGCTGAGCCTGCCGCGCCGAAGAGCGGCGTGGGCTCCAGCGTGTCACCCTGGCAAGAGGCCTGGCGCCGCTTCAAGCGCCACCGCCTGGCCTTCTGGAGCCTGTGGGTCCTGGGGGCCATGGTGCTGGCCGTGCTGCTGGGCCCGCTGTTCTACAAGGTCGGTGTCAACGATGTCGACTTCCAGGCCCGGCTCGTCGGGCCAGGTGCTGCCCACCCCATGGGCACCGACGACCTCGGCCGCGACATCCTGGCGCGTTTGCTTTACGGCGGGCGCATCAGCCTGGCCGTTGGCGTGGCCGCGATGCTGATGGCCGTGACCGTGGGCGTGATCATCGGTGCCATTGCCGGCATGGCGCGCGGCTGGTTGGATGTCGTGCTGATGTGGGTCACCGACCTGTTCCTCAGCCTGCCGCAACTGCCCTTGCTGCTGCTGCTGATCTTCCTGTTCCGCGAGCCGCTCAAGAAGACGTTCGGCATCGAGGCAGGCATGTTCATCCTCATCGTCGCCGTCATCGGTGGCTTTCGCTGGATGCCGGTGGCGCGGCTCGTGCGGGCCCAGTTCTTCAGCCTGCGTGAGAAGGAGTTTGTCGAAGCCGCTCGGGCGTTGGGGGCCAGCGTGCCGCGCCAGGTCATCCGCCACATCCTGCCCAACAGCCTGGGGCCGGTGATCGTGGCCGCCACGATTGACGTGGCCGCGGCCATCATTGCCGAAAGCACCTTGAGCTTCCTGGGCCTGGGCTTCCCGCCCGACATTCCCACCTGGGGCCGCATCCTCTACGACGGGCGCGACTACATGGACCTGGCGGTGCACTGGGCCATGTTCCCGGGCCTGGCCATCTTCCTCACCGTGTTAACCATCAACTTCATCGGCGACGGTTTGCGCGACGCGCTCGATCCAAGGCGGGTTCTGTGATGCGAGTGCCGGGCCGCCCCAAATTCGCATCGCTCCCCCGCGGGGGGGCGACGCCGCAGGCGTCAAGGGGGCTTCATTAAATGGCGTTGCTCGAAATCAAAGGCTTGAAGACGCACTTCAAGACCGACGACGGCTGGCTGCACGCGGTGGATGGGGTGGACATCGCCATCGAAGCCGGTGAAACCGTGTGCGTGGTCGGCGAGTCGGGTTGCGGCAAGAGCGTGATGGCCAAGACGGTGATGAAGCTGATCGACATGCCGCCGGGCAAGATCGTCGCCGGCCAGGTGCTGTATCAGGGCCGTGATCTGGTGCCGCTGGGCCCAGATGAGATGCGCAAAATTCGCGCC
>JANMYI010000762.1:0-4074 GCA_031381955.1 Burkholderiales bacterium | reverse complement strand
AGCGGTTTGACGCTGGCTGCACGCAGCTCCTCGCGCGCGCCGGCTCAGGTGCGCGAATAGTCGGCGCCGCGGTCGGCAGCCGGCGCGCCGGCCTGGCGGTGCAGCGCATCCAACAGGCGCTCAAGCTGTGTGTCGGTGGTTAGCAGGGCCAGCTGGTCGGCCGCCAGGAAGCCCGCTGCGCTGGCGTGTTCGACGAAGGCCAACAGTGGGTCGTAGAAGGCTTCGACGTTGAGCAGCCCCAACGGCTTGTCGTGATAGCCCAATTGGCGCCAGGTCCAGGTTTCGAACAGCTCTTCGAGCGTGCCGATGCCGCCGGGCAGGGCCACGAAAGCGTCACTGCGCTGCGCCATCATCTGCTTGCGTTCATGCATGGTTTGCACCACATGCAGCTCGGCCAAGCCAGGGTGGCCCAGTTCGCGTTCCATCAGCGAATGTGGAAGCACGCCCACCACGCGGCCGCCGGCCGCCAGTGCCGCGTCGGCCACCACGCCCATCAAGCCCCCCCGGCCACCGCCGTACACGAGTTGCCACCCGCGTTGCGCCACTGCCTGGCCCAAGGCGCGGGCAGCCAGCGTGAAGGCTGGCAGCGCTCCGGGGCGGGCGCCGCAGTAAACACACAACGAAAAAGCGCCGCGTGGCGGCGTTGCGTTGGCGGCCGTCATGGCACAAACCGGGCCCACAGCAGACCGCCCCAGGTGGCCGCGCACAACAGCAGCGACAACAGGACGGCAGCGCTGGCCAGGTCTTTGGCGCGGCCTGAAAGCTCATGCAGTTCAAGCCCGATGCGGTCGATGGCCGCTTCGATCGCCGAATTGAGCAGTTCCACGATCAACACCAGCACCACCGTGCCGCCCAGCAGCGTCACCTCGACCCAATTGCGCCCAAGCCACAGCGCGGCCGGCAGCAGCAGCAGCGCGAGCACGCTTTCTTGGCGAAAGGCGCTCTCATGGCGCCAGGCCATGCGCAGCCCGACAGCCGAATTGCCGGCCGCGTGAACGATGCGGTCTAGCCCCGTGCGGCCCTTGTGTGGGTGCGTCATAGCGGCGATTGTGTTGGCCCAGTTGTTCAAGCGCCGGGCACGGGCTGCCAGGGCTGAAGCCGAGTGCCGCAAAGCAGGTCGTGCAGGTATTGGCGGCCGGGCGCGAGCAGCGCAAACGCGGCGTAGCCCAATACGCCAAAGGCCATGGCCGCGAACATGACCAGCGCCGAGCGCACGCCGGCAAGGTGCACCAGCGCCAGTGCCGGCAGGAACCAGATCCAACTGCACAAATAGCGCAACAAGGCACGCACCTGGCTCACGCCACGCCCATCTGCGGCCACCAGGCGAATGCGCCAGGTTTTCATGGCCAGGGTTTGCCCGCCGCGGGCCCAGAACCAGACGAAGTAAATGCCCAGCACCAGAAACAGAAATGCCTGCAACCCGGCCTGGCCGGAAAGGGCATGGCGCTGTTGCGTCAGGCTGCTGTACAGGTAGGCGGCGGGCACGAGCACGCCGAACAGCAACACACCTTCATAGCAGAAGCAGGCCAGGCGGCGGCGCAGTGTGGGCGCCGCTATCGCTAGCGGCGACCCAAAGGCCCGTGTCATTGGCGCAAGGAAGCGGCCGACGACGCTGCCGCACTCGGCACTGCGCCGGTGGCGGGCATGCGCGGCAGCAAGGTAGAGCGGTCAATGTTGGCCGGTAAGGCAATGACGCTGCCGCGCTGGCCAGGTTTGTCGACGCGCGAAGGCGTGGCGGGCCGAGAAATGAGCGTCGTGGTGACGCCCGGGTTGGCCTGCACCAATGTGGGACTGACTGCCTTGGTCGCCGCGGTCAATGTTGGCTTGATCGTCGGCTTCGCGGCAGGCTGGGTCGGGTTCAACGGGGGCTGGCCGGGACGCGTTGGCGCGACCGCGGTCACCTTGGGCGCAGCCACCTGTGACTTGCTTTGGAGCGCCAAGCGCTGGTCAGGCGCCAGCGCCTGATATTCGACCCACCGCGCTTGCCGCTCGGCAGGGTTGATGGTGCGCGCTTCCTGGAACTGCAGCCGAGTTTGGCCGCGTTGCGCGGGCGTGAGGCGAGCCCACTCGATCATGCGGGTATGCACGCGCTCGCGCTCGGCCTGGGGCATGTTGGGGAACTTGGCCGCCACCTCCAGCCACTTCGCCTTGCCTGCGGGTTCGATACTGTTCCAGTCGGCCTTCAGAGGCGCCAGGGTGGCTTGCTGCGCCACCGTCAGCGCCGCCCAGCTCACGCCCTTTTGCGGCGCAACGGCCATCGGCGCTGCCACCACAGACTTGTTTTGCGCACCGGCCCACCCACCCAAGGACAACAACAGGGCTCCTAGCGCCACAAACCGAACCCCCCGCAGTGGGCGCCAAAGCAGTGAGAGGGTGCGCAACATGGACAGCTGCATCTCAGCGCGAACGCTGCTTCAGGAATTCCGCAAAACCCGGGTCGGCGTAGGCCGCTGGGGGCAGGTCGTCCGATAGCAGGGCAGTATCGATCTCAGCTGCGGCATTGATTTGAGCCTGGTCGTGGCGATGCTGGATCAGAACCAGGCCAGACACCAGCAAAAGCAGCGGCGTGAACGACATCACACGCAGCCACCAGGGTGGCGACGAACCGAGCACGGCCGAGCCGCCCGCTGCGCCCAACAGCACTGTGCCTGCGGCGCTGGCGCGCTGCGTTTTCTGGGCCACCGCCAATGCCTGCTCACGCGCGATGCGCAAGCGCTCGGTGATGTCTTGAGGCAGGCTGGCCGCCTGCGCCGACAAGCAGGCCACGAGGCGATAGGCCACGCGGGCCTGCAGGGTTTGCAAATCGGTGTGGCGGTGTGCGTCGCGCTGAAGTGCGGTGTTATTCATGGTCTGATCCCTTTGGCCTGGAGTGCTTTGGCCAGCGAGTGAACCGCTCTGGAGCAGTGTGTTTTCACACTTCCTTCAGAGCAGCCCATGGCCACGGCAGTCTCGGCAACATCCAGTTCCTCCCAGTAACGTAACAGAAAGGCTTCTCGTTGACGGCCGGGCAAGGCGGCAATTTCACCTTCGATCTGGGCCATGGTTTGCGCCCGCGACAAGGTGTCCACCGCACTTTCACTGCCCCAGCCGTTGGCATCGGCGGACTCAAGTGTTTCCAAGATGTCGAAGTCGCCATCTTCGCCGGCCGACTCAAAGTCGGAGAAGTTTTGCAGGACGGCGTTGCGCACCTTCTGACGCCGAAACCAATCCATCGTGGCGTTGGACAAGATGCGTGAAAACAGCAGCGGCAACTCTGCCGCCGGCCGATCGGAGTAGCTCTGCGAGAGGCGAATCATGGCGTCCTGCACAACGTCCAAGGCAGCGTCCTCGTCGCGAACCGAATACGCCGTGCGCTTGAAGGCGCGGCGCTCAACGCTCTTGAGAAAGCTGTTCAGCTCTTTGTCTGTGGCCAACGGTTTGCGGCTCAAAAAACGCCCGCATCGGGGCCAACAGGAATTATGTCATTGGCCCCAGCGGCGGAATCTGCGTCAGCGTTTGCAGCCGCGTCGGGATGCCATAATGCTGCTTCGCACAATGAATTCACTGGTCTCTAGACGGTGCCCGACCCGGGGCCGATCGCCAGACCGCGCAGGTTCCGAATCCGCCTCATGAGGGCGCGAGGAGGAGCACCAATGGTTTTTCGTCAGAGAAATTCACAAAGGTTCACTCATACTCATGGACATGTCTGCCGCGGAAGTCAAGCGTGCCGCATCGGCACAACCGAATTCCACATCTGCCGCTACCGAAGCCAATGGCTCGGAAATCCTGGTTCGCTGCCTGCAGGCCGAGCAGGTCAAGTTCATCTGGGGTTACCCGGGCGGCGCGGTGTTGTACATCTACGACGCGCTGTACAAGCAGGAGAGCATTCAGCATGTGCTGGTGCGCCACGAGCAGGCTGCGGTGCATGCCGCTGACGGCTATGCCCGGGCCACTGGTGATGTGGGGGTGGCACTGGTCACTTCCGGCCCAGGGGTCACCAACGCCGTGACCGGCATCGCCACCGCGTACATGGACTCCATCCCGATGGTGATCATCACCGGCCAGGTGCCCACGCCGGCGATCGGCCTGGATGCC
>JANMYI010000717.1:0-8810 GCA_031381955.1 Burkholderiales bacterium | reverse complement strand
GCCAACAGGCCACGAGGCGATCCAGCAGTTCGACTTCGCGATCCAGTCCCTGGCCCGCGCCGAACTCGGCCGCCCACTCCGGCGTGTCACAACTGAACTGGTACGACATGCGCGCACGCGAACGCTCGTAGGCCGTTTGGTCGCCCTTGCGGTGGTACGCCTCCAGCAGCTTCAGGTGCGCCATCGGCACCGAGCCGCCGGTGGCGCGCAGGTGCGACAGCAGCAAGTCGATGGCTGAATCGTCCTGCCCGAGCAGGACGAAGAAGTCTGTCTGCTGTTCCAGGTCGATCAGCTCGTCGATCGACACCTCGCTGGCGGCGCTTTCAATCACCTGGACCGCACCGTCGTCGTCAGACCGGCGGCCCACCCGGGCGTCTTGTTCGGGCGCCACGCTGCTGACCATTGGCAGCAGCGGGGCGGCAATCAAAGGTGGCTCGGTAACGTCTGCCAGCACCGGGGCGGCGGCATCAATCACCTCATCGTCGGGGCGCGGCTCGACCCGCCCGTAGTCGGGTTCGGCCATGCCGGCCGTGGCGGCTTGGGCGTTCCACCAGGCTTTCTTCTTTTCCTTCTGCAAGGCGCGCAAGCGCCAGGCCAACCAGCCGGCCATGCCCAGCAGCAAGGCGGCCGCACCGCCCAGCACTGGGGCGAACTGGCTGTTCGATTCGGCATCGATCAAACGCGAACGCATGCTGCGCGCCAGGTCGCGGTTGGACTGCGCCTCGGCGCGCAGCTTCTTCAGGTCGCGCTCCAGCAGCTTGACCCGATCTTGCTGGATCGATGCCACAGCGTCCGACGCGGCCACGGCCGCCACCGCCGAAGCCTCGACGCTGGCCAGCACCTGGTCGCGCGCGGCAGATATCAACGGGCTGCGCGCCGACACCGCGAACGTGTCCAGCCGCAGGCGTGGGCCGAGGGTGGCCCCCGGCGCTTCGCTGCCTGCCGCAGCAGTTTCAGTGCTCAGCGCTGCGGCCTCGGCGGCCGTGACGCTGACGGCCGGGCCGGCCAGGGCGGCAGCGGCCACGGCCTGGCGTAGGCTGGGCTTGTCCTGTTTAGCCGCCGGTCTGGCCGCCGGCGCGGTGGCCACGGCCGGCGCACGCTTGGGCACGGCGGCGGCCCGTGCCGGCTTGGCGCCAGCCGGTGCAACGGCTTGGAGCGCAGCCCGCTGCGCAGCGTCGGGCGGCGCGGCCGGCGCAAGTTCAGCCGCCGCAGCCTGGCCCGGCAGCGGCGTCACCGGCAGTGCAAAGTGCGTCAGCTCAGGCGGGTCGGCAAAGGCCACGATCTTGCGCGTCAGCCGCGTGTGGCAGCCCAGCGCCAACTGCACGGTGACCACCGGTTCTTCCACCGCCACATGCGTGCGCACGCGCACGATGTGCTGCAGCGTGGCACCTTCGCCGCTGGTTTCGATCAACGCCTGCACCGCCGTCGGGCTGAGCATGGTGTCGCCCAGCGTCACCTCGGCACGCACGCAGCTGTTGACCAGCGACTCCGTGGCGTCCAGCAGCACCGGCACGCTCAGGTTCAGCGGCTGGCCGAGCAGCACGGTCTGCGGCGCCTTGCCCAGGCCCATGCCGAGGGACGGCGTGGTCACGGCCAACGCGGCAAGGCTCAACAGTGTCAAAGGCGGCAGCCGCATGTTCATCCAGTGCGCTCAAGGGTCATCTTCGCCAGCACTCTAGCGGCGCGCCACGTGGGGCAATGGCGCGAAAAGACCCCCAATCGCCCACCAGTGCGCTGCTGTGCCAGGCGCTGGCGCAGCCCTCGTGGAGAATGCGCCGCAACGGGTTGCTGTCGCAGCCGGGACAGGCCATGAATTCAGCGGTTCTTACAATCGACGAGAAGCAAACCATAGAGGCGGGCGTCTGGTTCTCGAAGCTTTCAGCGGCGTTGCGCGACGACATCCTGGCCCGCACACAAGTGCGCCGTCTGGCCGATGGCGCCCCCTTGGCGGCGCGCGGTGCGGCGGCCGAAGAATGGTGCGGCGTGGCCCGCGGCTCCGTGCGGGTGGGCTCGGTGTCACTGGCCGGCAAGCAAGACACGCTCACCTACGTGGAGCCCGGCACCTGGTTCGGCGACATCGCCTTGTTCGACGGCTTGCCGCGCACGCACGACGCCGATGCCCATGGCGCCACCACCTTGCTGTGCGTGCGCAAGCCCGACTTCAAATGGCTGCTCAGCCAACACACCGAGCTGTACGACGCCCTGCTGCGCCTGAACTGCCGCCGCCTGCGCCTGATGTTCACGCAGTTCGAAGACCTGAACACCCGCCCCTTGCAGGCCCGGCTGGCCAAGCAGATCCTGCTGTTGGCCAAGAACTTCGGTCAGGCCGACGGCAACGCCATCCGCATCGGGCTGCAACTGGCCCAGGAAGACCTGGCGCAACTGGTGGGCGCCTCGCGCCAGCGCGTCAACCAGGAACTGAAGGGCTTCGAGCGCGAAGGTGCGGTGCGCGTGGAGCCCACGCGCCTGGTGGTGTTGTCGCGCGAGCTGTTGTTGCAGTTCGCCGAGCGTTGACCAAGGGAAGGAACTAGCCATGGAACAGTACACCGGCGCCAAGGCCGTGGCCGAGCGCCACGCCTTCGACACCCTGGCCTTGCAGGCTCATCTGGAACAGCACCTGGGCGGCTTTGCCGGGCCTTTGAGCGTGGAGCAGTTCAAGGGCGGGCAGTCCAACCCCACCTACAAACTCAACACACCGGGGCGCTCGTACGTGATGCGCTCCAAGCCCGGGCCGGTGGCGCGGCTGCTGCCTTCAGCGCATGCCATCGAGCGCGAATTCCGCGTCATGGGCGCGCTGGCCGACACCGCCGTGCCGGTGGCACGCATGCTCGTGTTGTGCGAAGACGAAGCGGTGATCGGCCGCGCTTTCTATGTGATGGAATGTGTTGCAGGCCGCGTGCTGTGGGACCAGGCGCTGCCCGGCATGAGCCGCGAAGAACGCGGTGCCATCTATGACGAATTGAACCGCGTCATGGCGGCCTTGCACAACGTGGATGTGGCCGCCGTGGGCCTGGCTGACTACGGCCGCCCGGGCAACTACTTCGAGCGCCAGATCAGCCGCTGGAGCAAACAGTACGTTGCCTCGGCCACCGAGCCAATTGCCGCGATGGATCGCCTGATCGAGTGGCTGCCCGGCCGCATCCCGGCGCTGGCGCGCGACGACACGCAGGTCTCGGTGGTGCACGGCGACTACCGCCTGGACAACGTCATCTTCCACGAAAGCGAGCCGCGCATCCTGGCCGTGCTGGACTGGGAGCTGTCGACCGTGGGCCACCCGCTGGCCGACTTCAGCTACCACTGCATGGCCTGGCACATCGAGCCCGGTGTGTTCCGCGGCATCGGCGGGCTGGACCATGCGGCATTGGGCATCCCCAGCGAAGCCGAATACGTGCGCCGCTACTGCGAGCGCACCGGCCGGCATGACGCGGCTGCCTTGCACGCCGAGTGGGACTTCTACCTGGCGTACAACATGTTCCGCCTGGCGGCCATTCTGCAAGGCATCGTCAAGCGCGTGGCCGACGGCACTGCCGCCAGCGCCGACGCGCAGCGCGCCACCCTGGGCGTGAGCACCCTGGCGAAGATGGGTTGGGCCAGCGCTCAACGTTTCAGTTAACTCAAACACCACATTCAACCGGAGAAGACCATGGACTTCGACTATTCCCCCCGCACGCGCGAACTGCAAGCCCGGCTCAATGCCTTCATGGCCGAGCACATCTACCCCAACGAGCACCGCTTTGATGCTGACCTGAAAGCCAACACCGCGGCCGGCAAGCGCTGGACGCCGCTGGCCATCATCGAAGAACTCAAACCCAAGGCCAAGGCCGCCGGGTTGTGGAACCTGTTCCTGCCCGAAAGCGGCGCCGGCGCCGGCCTGAGCAACCAGGAATACGCGCCGCTGGCCGAGATCATGGGCGCGGTGCCGCATTCGAGCGAAGTCTTCAACTGCTCGGCGCCCGACACCGGCAACATGGAAGTGTTGGAACGCTACGGCAACGCCGAGCACAAGAAGCAGTGGCTCGTGCCGCTGCTGGCCGGCGAGATCCGCAGCGGCTTCGCCATGACCGAGCCGGCCGTGGCTTCGTCAGACGCCACCAACATCGAAGCGCGCATTGAACGCGACGGCGACAGCTACGTCATCAACGGGCGCAAGTGGTGGACCTCCGGCGCCGGCGACCCGCGCTGCAAGATCCTCATCTTCATGGGCAAGACCGACCCCACCGCGCCGCGCCATTCGCAGCAATCGATGATCCTGGTGCCGATGGACACGCCGGGCGTGAAGGTGCTGCGCGCTTTGAGCGTGTTCGGCTACGACGACGCGCCGCACGGCCACATGGAGGTCGACTTCGTCAACGTGCGCGTGCCGGCCAGCAACCTGCTGCTGGGCGAAGGGCGCGGTTTCGAAATCGCCCAAGGCCGCCTGGGGCCTGGGCGCATCCACCACTGCATGCGCCAGATCGGTGTGTCCGAACGCGCCTTGCGCCTGATGTGCGAACGCACCACCAAGCGCGTGGCCTTCGGCAAGACCGTGGCGCAACAGGGCGTGACGCAAGAGCGCATTGCCGAGGCACGCTGCATGATCGACCAGGCCCGGCTGCTGACGCTGAAGGCGGCGTGGATGATGGACAAGGCCGGCAACAAGAGCGCCAAGGCCGAGATCGCCATGATCAAGGTGGTGGCCCCCATCATCACCGGCAAGATCCTCGACTGGGCGATCCAGTCGTTCGGCGCCGCCGGCGTCAGCGACGACACCCCGCTGGCCATGCTGTACGCCCATTCGCGCACGCTGCGCCTGGCCGACGGGCCCGACGAAGTACACCGCAACGCCATCGCCAAGCTCGAACTCGGCAAGCTGGGCGCCTGAACGGTAGCGTTAACCGCGCATGGCGGAGGCCTGTGCAGCCGGCACCGGCAGGCCTGAGCTGGCCCACATGCTGGGTTGGGTGCTGGCCACTGCGCCGCTGCCTTCTTCAGCGGCTGCGCGGCGCGCTTCGCGCAGCGCCACGTCAAACAATTTCATCCATCTTTCCAGCAAGGCCGGGGTGGGGCTGGCCAGCGGTGTGCGAATGCTCAGGCGGGCGCGCGCCACCATCAGCACCAGCGGCACGCCCGGCGGCAAGGGCGCGGCCTTCACGGCCGTGGCCAGCGGTGCGCCCAGCCACTGCGTGGCCCAGGGCTTGTGGTTGGTGACGGCAGCGTAGCCTTCACGCAGCGTCTTAAGCTCGGCGGTGCCGAGTTTGGGAAACATCACCAGCCAGCGCATCTCGGGCGGAATCTCGGTGTCGATGCGCGTTTGCACGCCTTCGACGTACTGGTCGAACACGGTGCGTTCCATCAACTCCATCAACGGCCGGCTCAGCAACAGCACCTGCATTTCACCGGGCACCGGCAACTCCGCGCGAAAGCGAAGCTCGAAGCCATCGATGTAGGCGCGCTGCGAAGGGCCCCACTCCATGCGCCAGGGCAAGGCGCCACTGCGGCCTTCGATCACGAAGCCGTCGCTCTCACGCACGCCGCGAAAGACCCAATCGCGTGCCTCTGCCCAGGCCGCCACCTGCGGCCAGCCAGCGGTGGGCTTGGGGGCGGCTTTGAACCAACGCGTCAGGGCATGGAGCATGGTTTAGAGTGTGTTGCAACAGTTCAGAAATTCACAAGAGAGCAAGGTGCCCGCGATGATCGACGTCTACTCCTGGCCCACCCCCAACGGCCACAAGGTTCACATCATGTTGGAGGAGTGCGGCCTGCCTTACCGGGCGACTGCTGTGGATATCGGCAAGGGCGAGCAATTCAGTAGTGACTTTCTCGCCATCAGCCCGAACAACAAGATTCCGGCCCTGCGCGACCCGCATGGGCCCGACGGCGAACCCATCGCCCTGTTCGAATCGGGCGCGATTCTGTTGTACCTGGCGGCCAAGACCGGCCGCTTCCTGCCCGAAGGCACGCGCCAGCGCTACGAGGTGTTGCAGTGGCTGATGTTTCAGATGGGCGGCGTGGGCCCCATGCTCGGCCAGGCGCACCACTTTCGCATCTATGCGCCCGAAAAAATCCCCTACGCCGTGGAGCGCTACACCAACGAAGCCAAGCGCCTGTACGGCGTGATGGACAAGCGCATCGCCAAGAGCCGCTACCTCGGCGGGGCCGAATATGGCATTGCCGACATGGCCGTGTTCCCCTGGCTGCGCTCCTGGCAAAACCAGGGCATTGAGTGGAACGACTATCCGAACCTGAAAGGCTGGTTCGACGAGATCGCGGCCCGCCCGGCGGTGCAGCGCGGCGTGCAGGTGCTGGCCGACCTGCGCAAGCCGCTGGTCGACGACCAGGCGCGCGAGGTGCTGTTCGGCAAGCAGCAGTATCGGAAGCGATAACTGCCGCGGCTCCTAGAATTCGCGCCCTTCACTGCCCGTAGCTCAACTGGATAGAGCACCAGCCTTCTAAGCTGGGGGTCGGGGGTTCGAGTCCCTCCGGGCAGGCCAAGTGGCTACCTGGGCCCGCCTTCTGCCTGTAATGATGCTGCCCGCTCACTGGCCCCGAAGGCGTGCCGCGCAGGCGCCATACTCCCTGCTTTTTAACCGCAGCGTGAGTGGGTCAATGAAGATGCCCGAACGGTAGCAACCGTATCTGTTGGCCACTTTGGCCAGCCTGGGGCTGGCCGCGTTTGCCGCGTACGACTTGTTTCTCGAACGCGACCGCTAGGGTGGCTCAGGCCAAGGCCAACACAGCCAACCTGGCCCGGTTGTTGGAAGCGCACACGCGGCAAAGCCTGCGCCGGGTCGAGGCGTTGCTGGACGACGCCGAAGCGCGCATTGCCGACGCCGTGGCGGCCGGGCCCACCAGTGCTGAAATGACGGCGCTGGTGCCGACGCTGAAATCGATGCTGCCGGCTGATGGCCAGGTCACCGCCTTGCTGTGGCTGGGCCTTGACGACAAGCCCCTGGCATCGACCCTGCCCAGCGCCGATGCGCCGATGCTGGCCGACTGGCTGGCCCACCCCCACGGCAGCGGCCGGCCCGCGTTGACCGTGGACCGCCTGTGGCGCAGCGTGGCTGGCCTGTGGCAGATACCGGTGGGACACCGCATCAAAGACCGCAGCGGCCGCGCCACCGGGGCGCTGGTGGCGGTGGTGGACGCCAAGGCCTTGCAACCCGTGTTCGACGCCGTGGACACCGGCAAGAATGGTTTCGTGACCCTGTTTCGGGCGGATGGCTGCAAGGCCTGATTGAATCGGCCAACCAATGACGTTTTGGCTTGCCGCGTGAGGCCATTCTCGGGTGCTGCTCAACTTGGTCTCCAACGCCATCAAGTACAACCGGCAAGGCGGCAAGGTGCAGATGCGTGCGGCCCGTGTGAGCGATCAAATGATCCAACTCAGCATCGAAGACCACGGCATCGGCATGACGCGCGAGCAGCTCGATCGCCTGTTCCAACCGTTCGACCGCCTGGGCGCCGAGCGCACCAAGATTCCCGGCACCGGCCTGGGCCTGGTGATCTCGCGCAGCCTGGTGGTGGAAATGGGCGGCACGCTCGCCGTGGCCAGCGTGTCGCGCTCGGGCACCACGGTGACGCTGGCGCTGCGCGCGGGCTAGGCCTGCCCTCTTTCCAAGCGCGCCTGCGATGCTTGCGGCTACGCTGCAGGCGGGGGCTGCGCCGAATGCGGCCGGGGCGCATGCATGGCGCGGTTCAGCTCGGCAAACAGGATGCCGGGCTCAGTTGGTTTGCCGAGTACAACGAAGCCCGCCTGCGCGGCTTTCTCAATTTGATCGGCGTAGCCGGTCAGCAGGATCACCGGCAGCTCGGGCCGGGTGCGGCGCAAGCGAAAAGCCAGATCGATGCCACTCATCGGCCCCGGCATCATCACGTCAGACAACACCACGTCGTAGCCCTCAGCATCCCGCTCCGCCATCTCGGCCGCGATGTCGGCCTGGCTTGCGCACTGCACTTGCAGCCCGACCGATCGCAGCAGAGTTTCCTGCGCGATGGCCAACTCGGCGTTGTCTTCAACCATGAGCACGCGCCCGTGCAGCCGCGCCGGAATGGCAGGCGTGGCGGTGTTCGTGGCCTGCGCTGCGCGCGCAAGCGCAGGAAAAACCATGGACACCGTTGTGCCCCGCCCCACCTGGCTCGCGACGCGCGCGTTGCCCCCCGCCTGCACGCAAAGCCCGTAGACCTGGCTCAGGCCCAGGCCCGAGCCTTGGCCGGGGCCCTTGGTCGTGAAGAAGGGCTCGAAGACGCGCCCGATCACGTCGGCCGGAATGCCGCTACCGCTGTCGATGACCTGGAGCAGCACGCCGGGCTGGGGGTCGCCCGGGGCCGGCACGTCGAGCCCGACCGCCACGATGCGCACGCTGCCGCCGTCGGCCATCGCGTGCTTCGCATTGACGACCAGGTTAATGAGGGCGATCTCCAACTCGGAGGCGTCGACCTCGATCGGCGCGACGTCGGGGTCGACTTCGATCGACAGCGCGATGCGGCTGCCCAGCGTGGTGCACAGCAAATCGCCCGCCGCAGGCAGCCATTGCTGCAGACGCACGGTTTCGGGATTCAGCGTGTGTTTGCGCGCGAACGAAAGCAGTTGGCGGGTCAACTTGACGCCCGAAGCCGTCGCACGGGCGATGGCGCCGAGCGGCTGGGTCGAGGCCAGCTCGGGGTGCAGCCGCTGCAGCAAGAAGACGCTGTTCGACACGATGCCCAACAAGTTGTTGAAATCGTGTGCCACGCCGCCGGTGAGCTGGCCCAAGGCTTCGAGTTTTTGGGACTGGAGCAGGGCGCTCTCCACCTGCAGGCGGCGCTCCATCTCGCCTTTGGTGGCAATTGCA
>JANMYI010000684.1:0-8517 GCA_031381955.1 Burkholderiales bacterium | reverse complement strand
GAAGAAGTGGTGATGGCAGTGAAGACGCGGCGCGACTACTTCAACCTCGACATCGGTATCGACGCGACCCAGATCGTGCCGATCTCGCGCCTGGTGGCGCAGACCACCGGCTTCGTGGTGCAGCCCAACAAGGCAGTGGTGGGCGCGAATGCGTTCGCGCACGCCTCGGGCATTCACCAAGACGGTGTTCTGAAGGCTCGCGACACCTACGAAATCATGCGCGCAGAAGACGTGGGCTGGAGCACGAATCGCATCGTGCTGGGCAAGTTGTCGGGCCGCAATGCGTTCAAGCAGCGCTTGCTTGAACTGGGCATCGACAGCGAATCAGAGGCCGACATCAACGCCGCGTTCGCGCGCTTCAAAGACCTGGCCGATCGCAAAAGCGACATCTACGACGAGGACATCATCGTGCTGATGGGCGACGAGAGCGTGACCAGCGCGCGCGAGCATTACCGGTTGGTGGCGCTGCGCCAGTCGTCCGAAATGGGCGAGCGCCCGCAAGCCAGCGTGACCTTCAGCGCCGGCGAGCAGGAACTGAGTGCCAGCAGCGACGGCAACGGCCCGGTCGATGCCAGCCTGAAGGCCATCGAGTCCAAGGTGAACAGCGGCGCCGAGTTGCTGCTGTATTCGGTCAACGCCATCACCTCGGGCAGCACCGAGTCGCAAGGCGAGGTGACGGTGCGCCTGCAGCTCGGTGGCCGGGTGGTCAACGGCGTGGGCGCCGACCCCGACATCATCGTGGCCTCGGCCAAGGCCTACTTGTCGGCCTTGAACAAGCTGCACAGCGCGGTAGAGCGGGTGGCGGCGCAAGGTTAGGGGCCTGAAAGCGGCGCTTTTCGAACGACCCCGTCAACCGTTTGCGTTACAAAATAGTTACATCAAGAAACGCTCCTAAGTTTTTGAAGTAACTATTCTTTTTCTGGCCGCGCTACACTGCGACGCCAACTGTTGAACGGGGGATTGCCTTGCCAGATTGGGTCGCCGTAGTGAGGTTTAAAACCGGGCTGGCCTGTGCGTTGGCCCTGGTTGCTGCCCTGGCCAGCCCGTTGGCGGAAGCCCGCCAGTCGCGCCCCGGAAAGCCGGCGCTCAAACCGGCCGCAAAACCGGCGGCCAAGGCCGTCAAGGCCATCCGTTCGGTGCGCATGGCCCGGGCCAATGCGCGCACCCGTTATGTGCGCGCCGCACCCGTGGTGGTCGAGCCGGTGCGCATGTCCATGGGCCACAGCATTGGGCTGGGGCAAGTGGCCGATCCGCTGGAGTTGAAGTCCAGCGTGGCGCTGGTGCTGGATCAAGATACGAATCAAGTGCTGCTGGCCAAGAACTCCAAGGCCGTGCTGCCCATCGCCTCGCTGACCAAGCTTATGACCGCGCTGGTGGTGGTGGAATCGGGCCGGCCGCTGGACGAAACCATCATCGTCACGCAAGACGATGTCGACACCGAAAAGGGTAGCGGCTCGCGCCTGCGCGTGGGTACTGAACTCACCCGCGGCGAAATGCTGCACCTGGCCTTGATGTCCTCTGAGAACCGCGCCGCCAACGCCCTGGGCCGCGCTCACCCGGGTGGCCTACCGGCGTTCGTGCAAGCCATGAATGCCAAGGCACAAGTGCTGGGCATGGCGGGCACGCGCTATGTCGAGCCCACAGGCTTGTCGAGCCAGAACCAGTCCAACGCCGATGACCTGGCCGTGTTGGTAGGCGCCGCCCATGGCCACCAACTCATCCGCGAGCTTTCCACCTCGCCCGAGGCGATGGTGTCGGTGGGCAGCCGCACCATGCACTTTCGCAACACGAATCGGCTGATCAGCAACCCGAGCTGGGAGATCGGCCTGCAAAAGACCGGCTACATCTCGGAAGCCGGCCGTTGCCTCGTGATGCAGGCCCAGTTCGCCGGGCGCAAGCTGATCATGGTGTTCCTCGACTCAGCGGGCAAGTACTCCCGGCTGGGCGACGCCGAACGCATTCGGCAGTGGCTGGCCCTGCAACCTGGCGTGGCTGCGACCCCTGCAGCCGGCGTGCGCATCAACCAGTGAGCGGCCGGTCAGGCCGCTGCCGCTGCGGCTTGCCTGAAACCCAAGGCCTGCGAGATCTGCGTGGCGGTTTCGCGCAAGCGCTCAATCCAGCTTTCTTCCAACCGGTCGGCCGGCGCTGAAATCGACAGGCCCGCCACCAGGCGGCCCTGGTCGTCATGAATGCCGGCGGCCATGCAGCGCACGCCGAGTTCAAGCTCTTCGTTATCGCGCGCCAGGCCCAGTTTGCGCACGCCGTTCAGTTCGCGCTCCAGCGCGGGCAATTGCGTGATGCTGTTGCGCGTGTTGCCGGCCAGGCCAGTGCGGGTGGCGTAGGCGCGCACGCGCGAGGCGTCGTCGGCGGCCAGAAACAGCTTGCCTACTGATGTGAGGTGCATCGGTGCGCGGCCGCCCACGGCACGCACCACCTGCATGCCCGAGCGTTCGCTGAACGCACGCTCGATGTAGACGATCTCGTCGCCCTGGCGCACCGACAGGTTCACCGCCTGGCTGGTGAACTTGTGCAACTCGCGCAACGGCGACAAGGCGGCTTCGCGCACATCGAGACGGCCTTTGACCAGGTTGCCCAATTCCAGCAGCCGCATGCCCAGGCGGTAGGCGCCGGCCTGCGGGCGCTCGACAAAGCGGCCGATGGTGAGGTCGTTCAGGATGCGGTGCGCCGTTGACGGGTGCAGGCCAGTGCGCGTGCTGATTTCCTTCAGCGAAACCGGATCCTGGTGTGCAGCCAGGAGATCAAGCAAGGCAAAGCTGCGCGCCAGGACTTGGATGCTGGGCTGGGCTTCCTCCTTCTTTTTCATGCGGGCTTTGATGGTGACAATGATGAGGTCGCTATTTTGTATCACGAAATTAATGACTGCATGGCGAAAGAACGTTGGGCTGGGTTTGGTCACCGTGGTTTGCTTGAGCGCCGGCGTTGCCGCGGCAGCGCCTGGCCCTGGCGCAGCGCCTGAATCGCGCCGCGGCGACGGGGCGGCCAACATCGTTCCGGGCACGGCGCCGCGCCTGCGCGTGCAAGATCTGGGGTTGGTGATCAACATTGCCGACCCGTATTCGGTGGCGGTGGGGCAGCACTACATCCGCAAACGCGGGCTGCGCCCGCAGCAGGTGTTGCGTGTTGAGCTGCCGTTGCGTGGCGAGATCACTGCGGAAGAATTCGCCCTGCTGCGCAAGCGCATTGATGGCCGCTTTGGCCCCAGCACCCAGGCACTGGCCTTGGCCTGGACGCGGCCGTACGCGGTGGCCTGCAACTCGATCACCGGCGCGTTGGCGCTGGGCTTCGATGCCAAGCTGTGCACCAGCAGTTGCGCCACTTCACGCCCATCGCCCTATGCGCGAAGCAACAGCAGCCGGCCCTTCACGGCGCACGGCATGCGCATCAGCATGTTGCTGGCCGGTGCGGATGAGGCGCAAGGCAAGGCGTTGATCGACCGCGGCGTGGCGGCCGATTTCACGCTCGGCCTGCGTGGCGCACCCAGTGCCCAGGCGGTGTTGCTGGACAGCGCTGATGAACGGCGCAACGTGCGCGCCAAGCAGTACCCACCGGCGCAAGACATTGCCTCGGCGGGCACCGTGGTCAAGCGCAGCAGCGCCGAAGGGCTGGCCCCACAGCAGCGCGTGGTGTTGGCGCAGGTGGGCAGCACGCGGGTTGACGTGCTGGCGCAACTGGCGTGGCTGCCGGGTGGCTTGGGCGACCACTTCACGTCGTTCGGCGGCCGGCTCGACGACCCCGATGGCCAGAGCACGGTGCTCGACTGGCTCAGCGCCGGCGCCACCGCCAGCCACGGCACGGTGAGCGAGCCTTGCAACCATGTGCAAAAGTTCCCGCACCCGCAGCGCCTGTTGGCGGTGTACCTGCAAGGCGGTACGGCCATCGAGGCCTACTGGAAGAGCGTGCTATGGCCGCAGCAAAGCCTGTTCGTGGGTGAACCGCTGGCCGCACCGTACGGTCGGCGTTAACGATTCATTCGAGCAGGGCCGCGGCGGCGGCGCGGCCCGCGCGCACCGCGCCTTCGAGCGTGGCGGGGTAGGGGCCTTGCACATGGTCGCCGGCGGCGAGCAGGCCCGGCACCACCTGCATGGGCGGGCGCTGCAAGTGGGGCGTGCAGGCAAAGGTGGCGCGCTTTTCCGCCAGGGTGCGCAGCACGGTGGGGGGTTGCGGCCAGGTGTGGGCGGGAAAGTCGTGCACGGCCTGTTGCTGGCAAGCCTGGGCGGCGGCATCCAGCCCGCGCTCCACCCAGGTGCGCGCGCCGCTGATCACGAATGCGAACACGCCCGCTGGGCCGCCCAGCGCGCCCAGATCGAACGCAAACTGGGCCGGCGCGGTGTTGCTGCAAGCCAGCGCCACCATCGGGCTGGGCCAGCGCGCGCCGGGGGCATGCAGGTACACGGTGATGATGGGTTCATAGCGCAGCGCTCGCGCTAGCCCCGCCCAAACGGCATTCAAGGGCTCGACCAGCGTTGCCGCTTGCGCCGCGGTGCAGGCCAGTACCGCGGCATCGAAGCGCATGCCGTTCACCAGCCAGCCCTCGCCGACGCCCGCCAGGGTCTGCACCCGCGTGCCCAATTCGATGTGCGCGCCATGCGCCAGCAGCCAGGCCTGCGCCGGCAGCGGCAGCAACTGGCTCAGGCCGCGGCGCGGCAGCAGCAGGTCTGACGCCCCGGGCCCGGCAAACAAGGCGTCGCGCAACACGCGCAGGAAGACTTGCGCGCTGGCCTGCGCGGCGGGTGTGTTCAACGCCGCCACGCACAGCGGCGCAAACAGCTCGGTGCACAGGCGCTGCGGCAGCGGCGCCGTCAATTCGGCCACCGTCAACTGTGGCGGGCAGCGAAACCCGCGCGCGGCCCACAGCGTGATGGTGCGCAACAGCGTTGCGCGCTCGGCCAGGCTCCAATGTTTGGCCGCCCACACACCGCGCGCGAAGGCCCAAACCGGGTGGCCATGCGGCAGGCGCAGGCCAGTGCCGTCGGACGCGCACAGGCTCAAGGGCTGGCGGCTGAGCACGCTGCCCGCATCGACGCCGATGCGCTGCAGCAGCGCCAGGGTCTGCGTGTAGGCGCCGATCAGGATGTGCTGGCCGTTGTCGAGTTCCATGCCTTCGACATGCACGCTGCGCGCGCGCCCACCCAACTGCGCGGCCATCTCATACATCACCACGTCGCAGCCACCGTGCACCAGGTCGATGGCCGCGGCCAGCCCGGCCCAGCCGCCGCCGACGACGGCCACCCGCTTGCCGGCCTGCTGCGGCATCAGGCCTGGCGCCAGCGCGTGCGCAGGGCGATCCAGATCTTGCGTGCCGGCCCCAGCGATGTGCGCTGGTGCAGCACGCGAAAGTCATCGGCCTCGATCTCGCGCAACAGCGTGCGGTAGATGTTGGCCATCATCAACCCCGGTACCTGGGCGCGCCGGTCTTGTGCCGGTAGCAGGGCCAGCGCGTCGTCGTAGGTCCGGTGTGCGCGCTGCGCTTGCATGCGCATCAAGGCGCTGAAGCGCTCGCTGTAGCCCCAGGGCGACTCGCGCAGCAGAACCTCGCTGGCCTTCACGCCAAACTGCTGCATCTCGTTCACGGGCAGGTAGATGCGCCCGCGCCGGGCATCGTCGCCCACATCGCGGATGATGTTGGTCAACTGCATCGCCAGGCCCAGCTTGTGCGCGAACAACACGGTCTGTTCGTTGCTGCGCCCGAAGATGTTGCACGCCACCTCACCCACCACGCCGGCCACCAGGTGGCAGTAATGCGCCAGGCCGGGGAAGTCGAGAAAGCGCATTTGCTGCAGGTCGATCTCGCAGCCCTCGATCACCGCGAGCAGGTGGCGCTGCTCGATGTTGAAGGCCTGCGCATGCGGCATCAAGGCCTGGGTCACCGGGTGGCTGGGCGTGCCGGCAAAGGCCGCAGCCACTTCGCGCTTCCACCAAGCGAGCTTGGTGGCGGCCACGCCGTGGTCTTGCACCTCGTCAACCACGTCATCGACTTCGCGGCAAAAGGCATAGAACGCGGTGATGGCAGCGCGGCGGGGCGGCGGCAGGAACGCGAAGGCGTAATAGAACGACGAACCGCTGCGCGCCGCCTTGTCCTGCACATACTGCTGCGGCGTCATGCCGCGGCCCGGGCGGCGGCCGCTCGCGTGCGCATGGCCAGGGCGCGCCACAGCAGCAAGGGGGCATCAAGCCGGGTCAGGCGCGGGCGGCGTTGCAGGGTGGCGTGATCCATGGCGCGAATTTTCTCAAGGATGCGCAGCCCCCCTTGCACCACCAGGCGCAGTTCCCAGCCGGCGCGGCCGGGCAGGCGCAGGGCCAGTGGCGCGCCGGCGTGCATCAGGCCTTCGGCCCAGGCGCACAGGTCTTGCACGAGCGGGCGGGTCTGGGCGTGGGGCAGGGCGCCTAACGCCTGCGTCAACAGGCCATGGCGGGCGGCGTCGCTGTGCGGCACGTAGTTGCGCCCGCGCGGTTGATCCAGGCTCAGGTCTTGCCAGAAGTTGATGAGTTGAAGCGCGGTGCAGATGGCGTCGGATTCGCGCAAGGACTGGGAGTCGTCCACGCCACGCAGGTGCAGCATCAGGCGCCCCACCGGGTTGGCGGAGCGGCGGCAGTAGTCGAGCAAGGCGGCGCGGTCGGCGTACGGTGGGTTGCGAACGTCTTGCTCGAAGGCATCGAGCAGGTCATGCAACGGCTGGCTGGGCAGCGCGTGCGTCTGAACGGCGGCGCGCAGGGGCGTGAAGATGGCCGGCCAGCGGCCGGCGCCGGGTTGCCCGGCCAACGCGGCAACGAGTTCATGGCGGAAGGCGAGTAGATCGCCCAGCCGTGCTGCCGCAGCGGCATCGCCTTCATCGGCCAGGTCGTCGGCGGTGCGGGCAAAGCGATACAGCGCCACCACGGCCGGGCGAATGGCGGCCGGGCACAACAGGGTGGCGACGGGAAAGTTCTCGTAGTGGTCAATGCTCACGCGGCGGATTGTCGGCGCAGCGCTGCGTGCGTCGGCCCGGCCACTGGGCAGCCTGCAACCGGGCTGATTGCAATGTCTTGGCCTTGAAGTTTGACAAGGCACCTGGGCGTGACTACAGTACTGACTGGTCAGTCATTAATAACACCAGAATCTGAAGAGAGATCGCAGCATGCCCGCACGACCCAGCCGCTCCCGTGCCCTGATGCCCCTATTTGCCGCGCTGGCCATGGCCGCCTGTTCGCCCCCAGCGGCCGTGCCCGAACCCGTACGCGCCGTGCGCAGCGTGGTGATAGGCGCGGGCCAGTTGGGCGGCAGCCATGAATTCGCGGCCGAGATCAAGCCGCGCAGCGAAGCCCGGCTGGGCTTTCGCATCGGCGGCAAGCTGCTCAAGCGGCAGGTGGAGGTGGGCCAAACGGTGCGCGCGGGCCAAATGCTGGCGCAACTCGATCCGTTGGACATGAAGCTCAGTGCTGACGCGGCCAAGGCCGCAACGGCTTCAGCGCAGGCCAGCTACGACATGGCTGCGGCTGATTTCAAACGTTTCAAGGAACTGCGCGAACAGGGCTTCATCAGTTCGGCCGAACTCGACCGCCGCGACATGGCCTTGAAGGCCGCCCAGGCCCAACTCGACCAGGCGCGCGCCAACGCCGGCATGATGGGCAACCAGGCCGGCTACACCAGCCTGGTGGCCAGCGCCGGGGGCGTGGTCACCGCCGTGGAGGCCGAGCCTGGCATGGTGCTGGCGGCCGGCGCCGCCGTGCTGCGCCTGGCGCTCGACGGCCCGCGCGACGCGGTGTTTGCCGTGCCCGAAGACCAGGTCGAACTGATCAAACAACTGGCTGCATCGGACACCGCGTTCAGCGTGCGCCTGTGGGACGCCGCGGCCAAGCCGCTGCCGGCCAAGGTGCGTGAAGTATCGGCCGCCGCCGACCCTGCCACCCGCACCTTCGCGGTCAAGCTCGATGTCGGCAACCCCACCACCGTGCGCCTGGGCCAGACCGCTACGGTGGTGATGGACTTGCCGCGCCAGGGCAACGTGATCAAGCTGCCCCTTTCGGCGCTGAAGGAAGAAAAGGGCGCCAGCCACGTCTGGCTGGTGGATGCGGCCACCATGAAAGTGCAACTGCAGCCCGTGGTGGTGGCAGGGGCCGACGGCAATGAAGCCGTCATCGCCTCGGGCCTGCAACCCGGCCAGCGCGTGGTGACCGCCGGCGTGCACGTGCTCACGCCGGGGCAGGTGGTGCGGCTGTACGAAGAGCCCGTGGCTGCGGTGCAGCCGGCACCGGCGGCCAGCCGCGCGGCAAAGTAGGGCGCGGCCATGATTCAAGACAACACCACGGCGCCGAGCGCGTCGCGTTTCAACATTTCGCGCTGGGCGCTGGACCACCCGGCGCTGACCCGCTACCTGCTGGTGGTGATGATGCTGCTCGGCGCGGCGGCCTACTTTCTGCTCGGCCACCTGCTGCGCCGTGGCGCCGGGCCAGAACACCCGTATGGCCATGGCGCGAAAGGCGAACGGCGGGTCTTCGTCTTGGCCGAGCTGAAAGTAG
>JANMYI010000658.1:0-5527 GCA_031381955.1 Burkholderiales bacterium | reverse complement strand
CGACTTTTCACCCCGCTTGCGTGCCGATTCCTTCAACCAGCGCATGGCCAATGCCACACGGCGCACCGGCCGCACTTCCACCGGCACCTGGTAGTTCGCACCGCCGACGCGACGCGACTTCACTTCGACCATCGGCTTGATGTTGTTCAGTGCGACAACAAAGACTTCCAGCGGGTCCTTGCTCGCCTTCTTCTCAATTTGCTCGAGTGCGCCATAAATGATGCGCTCGGCGATGGCCTTCTTGCCACCTTCCATGATCACGTTCATGAATTTGGACAGATCCACCGAGCCGTATTTCGGGTCGGGCAGGATTTCGCGTTTGGGGACTTCGCGACGACGGGGCATGTTTACCTTCCTTCTTCAGCTTCAGTTGGCGCCAGCGCGGTGAAGGCGCTTTTGCCGCGAAAGGCCACTGGCCATTGGCCGACCTTTCACTTACTCGGCAGACCTGCATCAGGCTGCCGCAATGAGCGGCGCGCCAGGCTGTGTGAGCCCGGCAGCACCGCGATGAGTGTGCCGCCTGTTCAGGCCTTCTTCGGGCGCTTGGCGCCGTACTTCGAGCGCGACTGCTTGCGGTCTTTCACGCCTTGCAAGTCGAGCGAACCACGCACGATGTGGTAGCGCACGCCGGGCAAGTCTTTCACACGGCCACCACGCACCAGCACCACGCTGTGCTCTTGCAGGTTGTGCCCTTCACCGCCGATGTAGGAGATGATTTCAAAGCCGTTGGTCAAGCGCACCTTGGCCACCTTGCGCAGCGCCGAATTGGGCTTCTTGGGCGTGGTGGTGTAGACCCGGGTGCACACACCGCGGCGCTGCGGGCTGTTCTGCATGGCCGGGGACTTGCTCTTGACCGCTTCGACCTGGCGGCCCTGGCGCACGAGCTGGTTGATGGTTGGCATAAGTGGATAGCGTGTTACGTTAAATGCTGCGCGGCCACCGCACAATGCCGGGGGCCTCAGGGATTTTCAGTGGACTTTGCCGAGCACTGCACTGCAGGCAGGTCCGAGGCCGGCGCTTCAGTGGCCCCTGCGGCGACCGACGGCGCGAACTGATCGCACCCAGACACCTCATCAGACACCACTTCAAACAACGCTGGTGGACTGCTCGACAAAGAGCGCGGCAACTTTCTGCCGAAAAGCCGAACATTGTATGGCGCATTTAAATCCACCACAAGAGCACACCCACGGGCAAACCGAAGGCGTGGTGTTGGACACCAATGCAGCGCTGGACTGGCTGCACTTCAACGACTCGGGTGCGCAGGCCTTTGCGCAGGCAATCATGGCGCGCCGCATGCCCTGGCTGGCGTGCCCGGCCATGCGCGCAGAGTATGCGCATGTGGTGCAGCGTGATGACATTGCCGCGCTGCGTGGGGCCGACGCGCCCGCCTTGCTTGCGGCCTGGGACGGCGCGGCGCAAATGCGGCCCGACCCCAGTACCCGCGCCGGCCCAGGGCTGAGCTGCACCGACGTTGATGACCAGGTCTTCATCGACCTTGCGCTCGAACAACGCTGCCGCTGGCTGATCACCCACGACAAGGCCCTGCTGCGCCTGGCGCGCCGTGCCCGAACGCGGTGCGGACTCATCATCTGCACACCCCGGCAGTTCGCTGTGCTGTGGCTGGCCGCTGAACCGCCGCCGTAGAGCGGCCGGGCGCAGCACCAAAAAACAAAGCGGCCGAAGCCGCTTTGTCGTCATGCTGAGGTTTGGGCCAGATCAGTCGGCGCTGCCCACCGCAGGCAGCGCATGCTCGGCATCCACCGCCGCCATTTGCGCCGCTGCCAGCTCTTCGGCCTCTTGCAAGGCGATGGCCTTGCGCTCGGTGTCGTCCATCGCTTCCTTGGCCTTGCGCGCGATGTGGAAGGCCATGCCCGTGCCAGCAGGAATGAGCCGGCCGACGATGACGTTTTCCTTCAAGCCGCGCAGCTCATCACGCTTGCCCATGATGGCCGCCTCGGTGAGCACCCGCGTGGTTTCCTGGAACGACGCCGCCGAGATGAACGAGTCGGTCGAGAGTGACGCCTTGGTGATGCCCAACAGCACGTCGGCGTGGCTGGCAATGGTCTTGCCTTCGCCGCGCAGGCGGTCGTTGGTGTCGAGCAACTCCGAACGTTCAACCTGCTCGCCGGGGATGTAGGTCGAATCGCCCGAGTTGACGATCTGCACCCGGCGCAGCATCTGGCGCACGATCACCTCGATGTGCTTGTCGTTGATCTTCACGACCTGCAGGCGATAGACGTCCTGCACTTCATCAACGATGTAGCGCGCCAGCTCTTCCACCCCCAGCAGGCGCAAGATGTCTTGCGGCTCAGCCGAGCCGTCGACGATGAGCTCACCACGGTTGACCACCTGGCCTTCGTGCACCAGGATGTTCTTCTCCTTGGGCACGAGTTCTTCATAGACCTTGGCGTCAGGGTCGGTGATCTGCAAGCGCACCTTGCCCTTGGTTTCTTTGCCGAACGACACCGTGCCGGTGATCTCCGCCAGCGTGCCCTTGTCTTTCGGGCTGCGCGCTTCGAACAACTCGGCCACACGCGGCAAGCCGCCCGTGATGTCGCGCGTCTTCTGGCCTTCCACCGGAATGCGCGCCAGCACTTCGCCAGGGGCCAGGTCTTGGCCGTCGCGCACCTGCACCAGCGAGCCCACCGGGAAGCCGATGGTCACCGAGTGGTCGGTGCCGGGGATCTTGACCTCAACGCCCGCCGCATCGAGCAGCTTGACCTGCGGACGAATCACCTTGGCCGCGCCGCGGCGCTTCGGGTCGATGACCACGAGTGTGGACAGCCCCGTCACTTCATCGAGCTGCTTGGCCACGGTGACGCCTTCCTCCACGTTCTCGAACTTCGCCTTGCCGGCGAATTCGGTGATGATGGGGCGCGTCAACGGGTCCCAGTTGGCCAGCACGGTGCCGGCTTTCAGAGACTGGTCTGAACGGATGTTCAGCGTGGCGCCATACGGCACCTTGTGGCGTTCGCGCTCGCGGCCGTGTTGGTCGGCGATGATGATTTCACCGGAACGCGAAATCACCACCAACTCGCCCTTGCCGTTCGTCACATAACGCATCGTCGGGTTGAAGCCGATGATGCCGTCGCTCTTGGCCTCCACGCTGTTGGCCACGGCCGCACGCGACGCCGCACCACCGATGTGGAAAGTGCGCATCGTCAACTGCGTGCCCGGCTCGCCGATCGACTGCGCGGCGATCACGCCCACCGCTTCGCCCACGTTCACCAAGCCACCGCGGCCCAGGTCGCGGCCGTAGCAATGCGCGCACAAGCCAAAGCGCGTGGCGCAGGTCAGCGGGGTGCGCACTTTCACTTCGTCGGCGCCGGCGGCTTCGAGCAGGTCGAGCGCGTCTTCATCAAGCATCTGGCTGCCTTCGAGCAGCACGGTCTGCGTCTCGGGGTGCAGCACCTCTACCGCGGTGACTCGGCCCAGGATGCGGTCGCGCAAAGATTCAATGACCTCGCCGCCTTCGACCAGCGCGCGCATGGCGATGCCGTTCTGCGTCTTGCAGTCGTCTTCGATGACCACCAGGTCTTGTGTCACATCAACCAGCCGGCGCGTCAGGTAGCCCGAGTTGGCGGTCTTCAACGCCGTGTCGGCCAGGCCCTTGCGCGCGCCGTGGGTGGAGATGAAGTACTGCAACACGTTCAGGCCTTCACGGAAGTTCGCCGTGATGGGGGTTTCGATGATGGAACCGTCGGGCTTGGCCATCAGGCCACGCATGCCGGCGAGCTGGCGAATCTGCGCCGCACTGCCGCGCGCACCCGAGTCGGCCATCATGTAGATGGAGTTGAACGACTCCTGCTCCACCATCTTGCCGTGGCGGTCGAGCACCTTCTCTTTCGAGAGTTGGCTCATCATGACCTTGCCGACTTCGTCCCCGGTCTTGCCCCAGATGTCCACCACCTTGTTGTAGCGCTCGCCGGCCGTGACCAGACCCGAGACGTACTGCTGCTCGATCTCTTTCACTTCCTTCTCGGCACGCTCGATCAAGGCGGGCTTTTCCTTCGGCACCAGCATGTCGTCAATGGCGATCGAGATGCCTGCGCGCGTGGCCAGGCGGAAGCCGCTTTGCAGCAGCTTGTCGGCAAAGACCACGGTTTCTTTCAGGCCGCAGCGGCGGAAGCTCACGTTGATCAAACGCGAGATTTCCTTCTTCTTCAGCGCCTTGTTGATGTTGATGAACGGCAGGCCCTTGGGCAGGATCTGGCTCAGCAACGCGCGGCCCACCGTGGTGGCCACCAGGGTGGTGACGGGCTCGAATTCGCCCGCTGCGTTCTTCACGTGCTCGGTCAGGCGAACGCTGATGCGCGCGGTGACTTCCACCGCGGCGTTGTCGAGTGCGCGTTGCAGCTCGGTCAGGTCGCTGAACACCATGCCTTCGCCGCGTGCGTTGATGCGCTCGCGCGTGGCGTAGTACAGGCCCAGCACCACGTCTTGCGAGGGCACGATCGACGGTTCACCGTTGGCCGGGAACAGCACGTTGTTGGTGGCCAGCATCAGCGTGCGGGCTTCCATCTGGGCTTCAATGCTCAGCGGAATGTGCACGGCCATCTGGTCGCCGTCGAAGTCGGCGTTGAAGGCGGCGCAAACCAGCGGATGCAGCTGAATCGCCTTGCCTTCAATCAACACCGGCTCGAAGGCCTGGATGCCCAGGCGGTGCAGCGTGGGCGCACGGTTCAGCAAAACCGGGTGCTCCTTGATGACTTCTTCAAGGATGTCCCACACCACCGGCGTGCCGGATTCGACTTCCTTCTTCGCCGCCTTGATGGTGGTGGCAATGCCCATCGCTTCCAGGCGGCTGAAGATAAAGGGCTTGAAGAGTTCAAGCGCCATCAACTTCGGCAGGCCGCACTGGTGCAGCTTGAGCGTGGGGCCGACCACGATGACCGAGCGGCCCGAGTAGTCGACGCGCTTGCCCAGCAAGTTCTGGCGGAAGCGGCCGCTCTTGCCCTTGATCATGTCGGCCAGGCTCTTCAGCGCGCGCTTGTTCGCGCCCGTCATGGCCTTGCCGCGGCGGCCGTTGTCGAGCAACGAATCAACCGCTTCTTGCAGCATGCGCTTTTCGTTGCGCACGATGATTTCCGGCGCCTTCAACTCCAGCAGCCGCGCCAGGCGGTTGTTGCGGTTGATGACGCGCCGGTACAGGTCGTTCAGGTCACTGGTGGCAAAGCGGCCACCATCGAGCGGCACCAGGGGGCGCAAGTCGGTCGGCAGCACCGGCAGCACTTGCAGCACCATCCAGTTCGGCTTGATGCCCGAACGCTTGAAGGCTTCCATCACCTTCAGGCGCTTGGAGTTCTTCTTCATCTTCAGCTCGGAGCCCGTGGCGTCGTTGCGGATCTTTTCGATCTCCACATCGAGGTCCATTTCTTCGAGCAGCTTCTTGATGCCCTCGGCACCCATCAACGCCACGAACTCGTCGCCGAATTCGGTGCGCTTGGCCTCGAAATCGTCTTCCGTCATGATGCTGAACTTCTTCAGCGGCGTCATGCCCGGGTCGACCACCACGTAGGCCTCGAAG